>VGFB01000205.1 GCA_016869015.1 Armatimonadota bacterium | reverse complement strand
CGTTGGCGTTCACTCGCCGGATCGCACGCTCATCCCCGAGTTCGTCAAGGCCCTGGAGATCGCGGGAAAGGCCGTGTGGCTGGTGGACGCCAACGCGTCGCCCCTCGACGGCCGCCCCGTGCACCCGAGCCTCGAGGGCGCACCCGCTCTCGACGGCGCGCTCATCGTCACCTCGCCGAAGCACGCCCTCGCCGCCGTGGAGGCCTGCCTCCAGGCGAAGCTCCCGAAGCTCTGGCTGGACACCCGCGGCGACTCCCGCGAAGCCGCCGACCTCGCCCGCGAAGCCGGCATCCCGTGCGTCGTGGAAGCCTGCCCGCTCACCACCATGCCCGGCGTCTCCTGGTTCCACCACCTCCACGGCCGCATAGCGCGGTGGATGGGACGGGTCAGGGAGGTGTAGTCCGCTCGTCTGCAGCCTCCACCCTCCGCGAACGAGCGGCCCCGGCGAACCTCCGCCGGGGCCGTTGCCTGTCACCCGTTACCTGCCGTTCAGATGCCCCAGTGTTCGTTGATGGGGTCCTGATAGGCGGTGACTTTGCCATCGAAGACGTCCTGGACCTTGATGGGGGCGCCGGCGACGGCTGATTCGTAGATCGCGAGGCAGATCGACTTGGCGTGCTTGGTGTCGACGGCGTCGATCTCGGGCTTGCGGCGGTTGAGCACCGAGTCCACGAAGTCCCAGCACTCCAGCGCCATGTCGTTCTCGACGCCGTGGGGGAAGAGCCTCTCGCGCGTTGCGTCGTCGAGCTGCGCGCGGAACTCGGGCTCGATCTCCTCGTAGCTCTTCTTGGTGCCGTCGGCGAGGGTGAGGTCGCCGCCATTCTGGAAGGTGTGCATCCAGCCGCCGCGGTCCCGCGCGCTGCCCTCGGTGCCGTAGACGATCTGCGTGGCAACGGACTCGCCCGGGGCGGAGACCGACCAGGAGTACTGTCCGAAGATGCCGTTCGCGAACTTCCAGGTGGTCATCCAGGTGTCTTCCACGTCCTTGGGCTGCGGGCCGAGCTCCGGGGAGTTGATGATGGGCTGCTGGAAGGCGTGCATGACCGCGTACACTTCATCAACCGGGCCGAAGAGGTGCAGCATCATGTCGGCGAAGTGCGCGCCCGCGTCAAACAGCATCCCGCCGCCCGTCAGCAGCTTCAGCAGCCGCCACTGCCACGCATACGCATCCGCGTAGTTCTCCGCGCTGAAGTCCCACGCCGAGAAGCCGACGACCGACCAGAACCGCACGTCGCCGATCATCCTCGCCTCGTTCACCGCCCAGTTCATCGCGCGCGCCTTGATGCCGCGGCGCACCTGCTCGGCGACCGCTACGAGCCGGTTGTTCCGCTCCGCGGCCGCGATGATGAGGTCGCTGGCCTTGACGGTGATGCCGCCGGGCTTCTCGACCATCACGTCGATCCCGCCCTCGAGGCACGGGATGGCCGTCGAGTGATGGAAGGCGTGCGGGGTGCACACGTCCGCCGCGTCCACCGCGCCGCTCGCAGCCATCGCCTCGGCGCTGTCGAACTCCTGAGGGGTGACGCCGAACATCTCCTGCACCTGCGCGGCGAACGCCGCCCGCCGCTCGGCGTTGTTGTCGCACAGCCCGTTGATGACGAACTTGTCGTAGCCCGCGTCGAGCAGCACGCGATAGCCGCCGAGATGCGACCGCGCAATGCCGCCGGTACCCAGAATCCCGATTCTCACCTTGTCCATGAGCGCGTGACACTTCCCTCTTCAGCGGGCCAAGCCCGCAGGATAGGTCGACTGACCGGGCGGGGCAATTCGGTCCCCGGGCCGCGCCCACCTGCTGAGGGGACTGACACCGAGCTCGCCGCCGTTTGCGGGATCGGTGTCTGTACCCGCCGTTCAGGGGGAGCTGACGCGAGGCGTCAGGGGGACTGACGCCCCAACTCAGCCTCACCGAGTTCCGGGGTCTGTCCCCGAGGTTGGGCTCACATCCCCAGAATCGCCCGGCCCCGCGTGAAGTCCATGTCGGGCTTCAGCCGGCGGATGGCGGCGGCGGTAAGGCGAATGCAGTGGTCGATGTCGTCGAGGTGGACGGCTTCGCTGGGGGTGTGGAGGTAGCGCTGCGGGAGGCCGACGAGGCCGGTGGGGACGCCCTCGCGCCCGCGGAAGATGGTCGCGGCGTCGGTAGGCGTGCTGCCGGGCCAGGCGCAGAGCTGGTAGGGGAGCTTGCGCTTCTCGCCCTCGGCAGCGGCGCAGAGCAGGTCGACGACCGCCGGACTGCAGTTCGCCCCCCGGCAGATGATCGGCCCCTGGCCCAGCTTCAGCTCGCCGAAGCGGTTCGCATCGCCCCCGGGCACGTCTGAGGTAAACGGCCAGACATCCAGCGCGATGGCGAGGTCGGGCTGGGAGGCGTACGCGGCGACCTGCGCCCCTGCGCCCGTGACCTCCTCCTGCACGGCCGAGAGGACGGTGATCTCCGCCGAGCAGCGCTTCTTGTCGGCGAGCAGCGCCGCGACGGCCTCGAGGCAGATGAAGACACACACCTTGTCATCGATCCCGGCGCCCATGATCAGCTGCTTGCCCAGCCGCTCCAACGGCGCGACCCAGGTGACCGGATCGCCGATGCGCACCCGCTTGCGGGCGTCGGCGCCGTCGACCGCGCCGATGTCGATCCAGTGCTCGTGCGGCTTCATCGCCTTGGCGGCCGCGTCGCCCTCCTGCGAGTAGGGCAACTGCCGCGCCACGACGCCGCGCACCGGGCCCGACTTCGTGTGCACATCCACGCGATGTGCGAAGTAGGCGTGCGGGTTCACCCCGCCCACGACCTCGAACCGCAGCAGCCCGTCATCGCCGATGTGCCGGACCACCATCCCGATCTGATCGACGTGCCCCGTGATCAGGATGCGCGGACTGCCGCCGCGGTTCACCGTACCCAGCAGGTTGCCGTGCACATCCACCGAGAGCTCCGCCCCCAGCTCTCGCAGCCGCTCGGCGGCGACCGCCTGGGCCGGCTCCTCATACCCGCTCGGACTCGGCGTGTCGATCAGGCGCTTCAGGAAGGCGAAGGACTGCTCATGCATATCGGCGCGTCCTCTCAGTTCCGGTAGTACCCCCGGTACTTCTCCAGGGCCTGGCAGATGGCCTCGATGTTCTCGAGCGGCACGTCGGGGCCGCACTCGGCGCCGAGCCAGAGGCCGCCCTCGGGCGCGCCGAGCTGCTCGACGGCTTCGCGGATGTGCGCGTCGAGGTCGGCGGGCGAGCAGAACGGGAAGAGCTGCCGGTCGAGGTCGAGGGATACACAGACCTTGCCCTTGCACTCGCGAACAAGGTTGTCGAGGCCGTTCGCGCGGATCTGCGGGTTCACGATGTCCACGCCGCAGTCGATGAGGTCGGCAATGATCGGGACGATGTGCCCGTCGGTGTGCATGTAGACCGACTTGCCGGCGGCCTTGCACAGCCCATAGATCTGCATGTAGCAGGGCTTCAGGTGCTTCCGCCAGCGCTCGGCGCCGAGGGCCAGGGCGTGTTGCATCCCGAGGTCATCGCCGAAGTAGATCAATTCGCTCTCGTAGGTCTCCAGGAGGCGCCGCACCTCGCCCAGGTTGTACTGCAGCACGGTATCGAGGAGCATCTGCAGCTCGGGCGGCTCCTCGGCGAAGTCGATCATCAGCTCCTCAAAGCCGCGCAGGTCGCTGAGGATCAGCCACATGAACCCGTGCTTGATGCCCGAGCCCGCCGGCGGGGCCTTCAGCTTGTGCACGTCCGCGCGCGTCGGCACGGGGTGTCCGGTCACGATCGACTCGGCCCCGTGCTTGATGTTGCTCCACACGCAGCCCCACACGTCGATGTGCTCGCCCGCGGCGTAGGTGCCTTGTACCGTCGCGTCGTAGTCGCGCTGGTCGGGCTGCTCGCCGAAGATGATCGGGTGACGGTGGACGATCTCGTCCAGCGCCTCCCGATACTTCACCCACGCCGCCGGCAGCAGCCCCACCGACACCGGGATGTACTCCGGATGCTCGTACCTCATCGCGCGCATGCGGTCGTCAGCGGCCATCAGTTGCCCTCCCGGCGGGTGGTTCAGTGGAGCACGCGCAACCCCAGGTGCTCCTCAAAGGGATCGAAGTCCCGGTCGCTGTGCAAGAGCGTGTGCCCTTCCCGAATGCAGAACGTCGCGATGAGGCAGTCCACGGTTCTGCGGATCGTCACGCCCTTCGTCCGCAGCAGGCGGTAGTTCTGCGCGGCGGAGATCGCCGTCGGGACATCTGCCACCTCGAACACATCGAGAGCCAGGAGGGTCTGGCGGATGTGCCGGAACTCGCTCTCACTGCGAGCCCCTTGCAGCACCTCGCAGAGCACGAGGTCGCATACCCCGACCCGCTCCTCCGCCAGGATGTCCCACAGCGCCTGCGCTTGGGGCGTGTTCCGGTCACGGAAGGCGTCGACCCAGACGGAGGAGTCAGCGATCACCATCGAAGGACCGCCCCTCTCGCATCGCATCGAGGTCGCCGTCCCAGTCCACGGTCCCGAACAGCTCCCGGATACGCTCCTGCTTGCGGATGCGGATGAGCATGCGCAGCGCCTCGTCGAGCAGTGTGCGCTTCGTCGTGATACCGGTCAGCTTCATCGCCTCTCGCACCAACTCGTCGTCCAGGACCACGTTCGTGCGGGTCGCCGGTCGCTTCTCGCGGACTCTCGTCGCCACGGCCATCCAGGTCACCTCCCCGGTCGTCGAACCGTATGTGTAGAGTATACCCGGATCGTGTGTATCGCGCAACACGCGGATTCCTCCGAGCTCGAGACGCACCCGATGGGCGCGCTACCGGCGACGGGCGCTGGTCGGCTGCGAGGTCGAGTCTGTAGCGGAGGCGAACCGCGAGGGCGCGCCTTCGCGGCGCAGTCCGCACATGGGGAGGCCTGAGGCGACATGGCCGCAGCGCTGATCGTACTCCTGGCCGGGGGCCTGGCCCGGTGCGCCGACTACTACGTCGATCCGGCCCGAGGCGGCGACACGAACCCGGGTTCTCTCGAGGCGCCCTGGCAGCACTTCCGCACGGCTGCGAGGATAGTGCAACCGGGGGACACCGTCTTCCTGCGCGAGGGACGCTACACGGAGGATGCGCTGTTTACGGTCACCGCCGGCACGGCGGAGCACCCCATTACCGTCAGGCCCTACCCGGGCGAGACGCCCGTCCTCACCGGCGGCGGCGACTGGGGCCAGATGTTCCACCTGAACCACGACCACTACGTGCTGGAGGGGCTCACCTTCGAGGACACGACCTGCGGGAACGTGGTGTTCATGAACCACTCCCAGCACTGTACGGTCCGCGACTGCACGTTCCGCCGGCAGACGGGGACGATGATCCTGCTGCGCGGCGGGGGCTACCATACCATACGCGACTGCGACTTCGATACCACCGGCAGCCCCGAAGGCGGGGGAGACGGCGACCATGTCTACGTGACCGGGTCCCAACACAACCTCATCGAGGGGAACCACTTCGTCCGCGCGGGGCACGCGGTCTGCGACATCATCGAGTATGGCGAAGAGCGCTCGCACCACAACATCGTGCGCGCCAACCTCATCGAGCAACACTGGGGCGGCGGGCTGTACGTCTCGCGGCTCAGCTACCGGAACCTGCTGGAGGACAACCGCATCCTCTACGTGGGCGAGGAGATGGAGTACCCCAAGGCGCCGGTGCAACTGGCCGCCGACGACAACATCGTGCGACGCAATCTGATGCTCGCGACCGGGGCGACGCCCTACGCTCACAACGGCGTGCTGCTGGCGGCGTACCGTTTCTCGGGGATGGACCAACACTGCCGCAACAACGCCGTGTACCACAACGTGCTGTATCGCGTCGGGCGCACCGCGCTCATGGTCACCCAGCGCCAGGCGTGCCAGGCGACGGGGAACCACGTCCTCAACAACATCCTCTACCGCTGCCGGACCGCCGGCCCGGCCGAGCCCTGGTGGCCGGCTGGGAACTACTATCTCGCCTTCGAGACGTACCACGCCTTTGCCGACAACAAGTGGGTCGAGTTCCCCAACGGTAACGCCTTTCACCACAACCTGGTTCTCCATGCCGATGGCGCCGGCGAGCAGCCGGGGGAGGACCCGCTGGTCTTCTACGAGCAGGAGGGCTGGGGGCACTCATTGGCGTGGGTGCAGGGCCAGTTCCCGGCCTGGATCCACGACAACCTGGAGGCGAGCCCCGGCTTTGTGGATGCCGAGAGCGGCGACTTCCGGCTCGAGCCGGACTCGGCCGCGATCGATCGGGGCGACTTCCTGACCCGCACGCGGGAGGCAGGCACAGATGTCACGCAGATTCCCGTCCTCGAGGCGCGGTTCTTCTGCGACGGCTGGGGGCGGATTCCGGGGGACATGGTTCGTGTCGGCGACAACGCGCTGGTGCGGGTGACCGCCGTCGATGAGGCGGCGCAACGGCTGACTCTGGAGACCCCGGTGTCCTTTGCGGCGGGCGATCCGGTCTCGCTCCCGTGGCGCGGCGTCCGTCCGGACCTCGGCGCCTACGAGGCGGAGACGCCCTGAGCTCGGCAGGGCGCCGCCGGCGTCGCTTCCGCTTTGCCGGACGCGACTTCGTGGCGCGAGTCACGTTGACGGGGCGCTGGGGGCTCCGCTATAATCACGCCGCTGCTACTCCCTGCCACCGAGCGCGTGGGGACTCGTGACTGCCTCCCTCGCCTACCTGCCCCTACTGAGCGCCTTGCTCGGCCAGCCTGCCGGGCCCCCTCCCTGGGAGCCGGCCAAGGGCTGTTACCTTGGCGCGTATGTGGACCTGGACAGCAATTGCCGCGGGGACATCGACAAGTTCGAGGCCCTCGTGGGCCGCAAGCACGCGTCCTACTTCCGCTACGTCGGTTACGGCGAGCCCTTCCCGTTCGAGTGGGTTGCCGAGCTGCGCGCCCGGAACGCGGCGGCGCACATCGCCTGGGAGCCAAACGAGGGCCTCGGCCCCGTCAAGGACGACGAGTACCTGCGCGGATGGGCGGAGGCGGCGCGGTTCTCCGG
>VGFB01000204.1 GCA_016869015.1 Armatimonadota bacterium | reverse complement strand
CGCCCGGGGGCGTCCACTCCGCTCAGCGCCCAGAGTTCGGCCCGGGCCAGGTCCGCCTCGTACTCGGTGGTCGAGACCACGCAGAAATGCGACATGCCTCTTCGGTTCCCCGCCGAAGCGTGATACACGCGACGGTTTGCCCCTCGACGCCTTGGGGCATCCCGGTGGTATGGCGAGCAGGCACGGAGGCCGGCCCGTGGGTTCTGCGGAACCAGCGCACGCACGCGGCATTCGCCGCGAGCCTCCGCCAAGCCTTGCTTCGGTGCCGGGAGGGCCGCCATGTTGCGTCGACGTCGTCTCTCGCTGCTCGCCCTGTGTGTCGCCCTGTACGGCGCCTCGGGGTGTCGCCACGGGGCCGTAGGCGCCGACGGCCAGGAAGCGGACGCGCCATGGCTGGGCAACGCCCTGGGCGTGACTGACGGCGTGGCGTCGCCGTGGACGGCACTTGAGGTGAGCGACAACACGGTCGTCTACTGGGGCGGCCGCATTGACCTTGGCGGCTCCGGGCTGCCCCGCCGCATCACCAGCCAGGGACTCGATCTGCTGAGCCGCCCGGTCGCCTTCGACATCCGCGCCAACGGGGCCGCTCCCGCCTTCACCGACTCCGAGCTGAGACCGGAGGAAGTGACCGATGCGGCCGTGACTCTGGTTGGGTCCTCCGCCGCACCCGGGCTGACTCTCGACTGCCGGACGCGCGTCGAGTTCGACGGCATGATGCGGCTGGACGTGAAGGTGACCGCTCGTGAGGCGACGCGCCTGGACGGCCTGACACTGGAGGTGCCCCTGCGGGCGGAGGCCGCCGAGCTCTTCCGGCGCTTCTACATCTACGACTTCGACACGATGCAGGTGGACCGGGAGGACCTGGCGCGCGCCGGGGGCTCGACGGCAGCCGGCTGGTCCATCCCCTTCACGCCGTATGTCTGGATCGGCGTGCCCGAGGCCGGGCTCGAGTGGTTCTGCGAGAGCGATCAGGCCTGGCGCCCGTGGGGCATTCCGGACGCTCTGACCCTGACTCACGCGGCCGACGAGGTGATGCTCGCCGCCCGAATGATCACCCAGCCGCTCCCCTTGCGCGCCGGGGAGACCTGGGAGGCGACCTTCGGCCTCAGCCCGACCCCCAGCCGACCGCGCATCGCCGACTGGCGCAGCTACCGCTGGGGCGGCCGCCTCGACGGACCGCCGGTGGAGGTCGACTCCGCCACGCACAAGGTCTTCGCCGTCTTCTGGATCGGCGAGCCGGGCGGGCTGGCGCTGGCCTGCCCGGGGATGCCCTGGCCTGCCGACCCGACCGCCTATGCGGCCGCCCGCGCGGACTTGGCCAAGGACAACATCCTCTACATCCCCTATGGCTCGCTCTTCAAGATCGACACCTCGATCCCCGAGTGGCAGCGGTTCGGCGAGGAGTGGTCGGGCGGGCGGAAACTGGGCGGCTGGACGGCCCGCGACCGAACGACGGCCCAGACCAGCTCGGTCGACGTGGCGGCGCCCTCCTACCGGGACTTCATCGTCCACACCTACTCGGAGATGATTCGGCAACATGACATCGACGGGCTCTACTTCGACTTCGGGGCGCCGGGCCTCAACCCCATCAACCCCGGCCGCCCGGAGGGTCGGCTCGCGGAGCAGGGCATCTACTACACCCCGCTCTTCGCCCTGCGCGAGCTGTACAAGCGCCTCTACGTGGCCGGCGAGACGCAGAAGCCCGGCTTCCTGACGATCATCCACGGGATGCTGCCGGCGATGTGCGCTTCCTTCGTGGACGCGAACGTGCAGGGCGAGGGCCTGCAGGGCCGGTTCAACACCAGCGGGCTGGAGGCCGGGCCGGCGGAGAGGCTGATGGCGGACAAGCGCTGGTATGAGGCCGACTACATCGGCGCGCTGCCGCTGGAGTGGTATGTGGCGGAGCTGGCCCGCGACGTGGCCGAGTTCCCGGTGCTCATCCCGCAGATCACCAAGCAGAACCGAACGTACTACCGGGACCACCCCGACGAGGTGACGGCCTACACCCGCAACCTGCTGGCGGTCGCCGCGCTCTGCGACATCCACGCCATCTGGCTGACCAATGCCGACAACGGCACGCTGCGCGCCTACTCCCAGGCGAAGGCGAAGTTCGCGCCCCTGGGCGACGACTGCGCCTTCCATCCCTTCTGGCGAAGCCCCGTGCGGCTGGAGCCGCAGGCCCCGGGCCTGTACGCCACGCTGTACACCCGCCCCGACCGCGCGCTGCTGATCCTGAGCAACCTGAGCGACGCGCCCGCGGCGGTCACGGCCGCCCTGGGCCTCGACGGGCTCGGTGTCACCCCGGCGGCAGGCGCGGCCTCGGACGCCATGACCGGCGCGTCCGTGCCCCTTTCCCCGGAGGGAAGCGTGTCGATTACGGTCCCGGCGAAGGACTTCGCCGTCGTCCTCGTGAACTGAGTCGTTTTGGCCCATGTCCAAGGCTCACCCTCGCGATCCCCTGGCCGACCCCTCGGGGCCCGGAGTGTTGCCGCCATGCCCGGCAACCGTCTGCGCATCGCGCAAGTGATCCCCTCGCTGTCTTTGGGCGGCGCGACCGGCCTGCTGATCCAGTTGACTCAGCAGCTCGTGGGGGCGGGCCACGAAGCGGAGATCGTCGCCGGGCCCGCCACCGAGGCTGGGGTGAGCATGGGCCCCTTCGCCGAGAGCCTCGGGGTCCCCATCCACATCGTGCCCTCTCTCCATCGCTCGCCCCACCCGCTGCGGGATCGGCAGGCGCTGCGCGAGATGACGGACGTCTTCCGGCGCGGGAGGTTCGACGTAGTGCACGGGCACGGCACGAAGGGCTGCCTCCTCGGCTCCTGGGCGGCCCGCCGGGTGGGGACCCAGGCGACGATCTGGCACATCCACGGCTGGGGCTTCCACGACCACTCCTCGGGCCTTGCGCGCGCCGCCCAGGTCTGGCTGCACCGGCAGCTGAAGCCTACGGTCAGCCGCATCGTCGCCGTGTCCGAGGCCACGCGGCGCGAGGGGCTCCGGCGGGGGATCGGCCGCGAGGAGGACTACCGCGTCATCTTCGAGGCCGTTGACCTCGACCGCTTCGCCCGGCCGCCGTTGCCGCGCACCGAGGCCTGCCGGCGTCTCGGCCTGGACCCGACCCGACCGGTCGTCGGCTCGGTCACCCGCTTCTCGGAGCAGAAGGCGCCGCTGGACCTGATCGACGCGGTCGCGCAGCTCCTCCGGAGGCGGCCGGAAGTGCAGGTCCTGCTTGTCGGCGATGGCCCTCTCCTCGAGGCCACGAAGGCGCGCGCCGCCGGCCTGGGCATCGCCGACGCTCTCACCATGCCCGGGGCGCGGTGGGATATCCCGGAGGTGCTGGCGGCGATCGACGTGTTCGCGCTGACGTCCCTGTGGGAGGGCTTCCCGATCTGCTACCTGGAGGCGTCGGCGATGGGGCTCCCGGTGGTGGGGACCGAGGCGGGGGGCGCGGCGGAGGCGGTGCTCGACGGGCGGACGGGCTTCATCGTGCCGCCCCGGCAACCGGAGCGCGTGGCGGAGCGCTTGGCGCATCTGCTGGCGGACGAAGAGCTGCGTCGACGGATGGGCCGGGCCGGGTGCGCACACGCGGCCCGGTTCGGCTATGATCGCCTGCTGGCCGACGTGGAGAGCCTCTACGCGGAGCTGACGGGTCGCGCGCGGTGGTCGCGTTAGCCCGCATCATTCACGGCCTCGGGTGTGCGCTCGCTCAGCGAGGCCCTGACGAGCCGTGCGGAGTCCGGAGCTCGCCCGAGGACGCCGCCGGACCTGGAATACGCTGTGGCCGCTCGCTCTCCTCGCCCCAAGGGCGGCTATGCGCCGTGGAGGGGCGCTCGTCGTCTGAGCGCGCCTCCCCGGCGCAGACTCGGGGTCTGGGGCCCGTGGCCCCAGCGGGGCTTGGGGCAGAGCCCCAAGAGCTCATGGGTAACCCGGGTCAGTCGATGTAGCCCAGGTCGCGCAATCGCTCGGCCACCTGGAGGCCGTCCGCGTCCGAGGCGTCCGGCCGACTGCGCGCCTGCGGCGGCGAGTCCCGGTCCGTGCAAACGACCTGCTCCCCTCCCTCCACGAGGGCCCCCAGGAGCGGCCGCCCGTCCATCCGCCGCGGGATCGGCGTGCGCAGCAGGTGCAGGAGAGTAGGCGCCAGGTCCTCCAGCCCGGCCCCCTCGATCCGCTCGCCTCGCCGGATCCGAGGCCCGTGGGCGATGAAGATGCCGTTCATCCGATGGATGCCGCTCTGCTCGTGCCGCCAGCCCATCGCCTGACGGGCCTCCTCGGTGAGCAGCGCCATCGGGCCGGCGGTGACCACGTCTCGTGAGATGTACGCCCAGTCCCGGGTGGCCGCAACGAGGTCCGGCGCGTCGCCCGCGGGAGCTCCCGCATAGGCCTCGTCCCCGCGCCAGATCTCCTCGATCACGGGGCGGCCGTCCGCCGGGTCGGTCACCCCGCGGAGACACTCACACGTCGCCTCCCGCAGGGCCTCGAGCTCGGCCCCCGGCTCTACCACGCCCTCCGGTTCGCGCCCGCGCACGTTGAACCGCACCTTCGGGTAGCGACCCCACACCCAGGCCTTCGTGGCGGCGAAGTCGATGGTCGGCGTCATGGCGCGACGGACCCGGCTGCGCAGCCCGCGCGGCAGCACGGCCTTGAGGCCCGCTTCCACCAGCCCCAGGAAACCGCCCGACCGACCGCGGCGCCTGACCCTCGGGGCCGGGACGGGTCCGCGGCCCTGATAGGCCACGATCCCCACGTCGTGGAGCGCGCCGACGAGGTCCACCATCCCCCGTCGCTCCCCGAAGCCGTGATCGGACATCAGGATCACCGTCGCCTCCTCCCCCGCCACCCCCAGGAGCTTCCCGACCTCAGCATCCACCAGCTCGTAGGCGTGCAGCAGCACATCCGGCACCGCCGCGCCGTCTCGCCGCATGGCCCGCCGCTGGGTCCAGGCCATGTGACCCACCTGGTCGGTGGCCATGAAGACCACGCACGCCAGGTCGGGGCGCTCCGACTCGATCAGGTAGCGCGCCATCTCCCCTACCTGCCGAACTTGCGCCTCGACGGCCTCGACGATCACCCCGTCATCGTTGCGCGGGGGCACCTCGAAGGACACGCGGTCCACCCGCTCGGCGAGCGCCTCGAAGGCCTCGGTCGGGCAGGCCACGCGCCGGTCGAACCGGGGCGCGCCGAACCCCGCGATCATGACGCCGTTGACCGGCTCGGGCGGGTACGTCCACGGCACGTTGTACGCCACGACGCGCTTGCCCGCTTCACTCAGCAGCTGGAACACGCTGGCAACCCGCGAGCAGGACGCGTCGGAGAGCACGGCCTCATACGAGCCGGGGCGGAAGAGCGCGAAGTCGTAGACCCCGTGCTTGCCCGGGCAGCACCCCGTCGCGAAGGTCGTCCAGGCCGTCGGGGTCAGGGGGTGGATCGTCGAGCGCAGGGGGCCCCACGCGCCCTCACGCATGAGGCGGGCGATGTTCGGCAGGCGACCGGCCTCGACCCACGGCTCGATCAGATCGAAGGTGCCCCCGTCCAGGCCGATCACCAGCACTTCCGGGGCCGAGGGTCGGCTTGGGCTCATCGCAGCTCACTCACCATGCGCGCCGTCTGCAGCGTCGATCTCCCGACGCCCGTTCGCCCCTGGTCCCCGCCGACCTCCCCCCTCCGACCCGCTCGCCTCGACCTCATCGGAAGGGAAAGACTCCCGGTAGGAGAAAGGGCGCCTGAGGGTTGCTTGTCCCGAGGAGAGTCGGCGTGAACACGCCCTGCCCCTATCGGTACGTCCACCGCGGACGCACGTTCTGCCACCTGGCGATTGACGAGCGCCGGTATACCACAACGGAAGTCGTGCCCCTGGCGTGCGCCACTTGCCGGGTCCCGGGCATCCTGGCCGGCCATGCTTGTCGGCACATGAGCTTCGGCGTCGAGGTCGACGAATACGGCGGCCGGCTCACGGCGGAGATGTGCCATGTCGCCTGCGAGGCGCTGGTGGTGCGCCTGTTCGATTTCCAGCAGTGCGGCGAGGGGGTTTGCGAGCGCTGGGAGCGCTGGGAGCGGGCGGAGGCCGTGGAGCGAGCTCAGCAGGCGGCGGAGCGGGACGGGCGTCGCCGCGCCGAGGAGCGGGGCAACCCGGACCCCGAGGAGAGCGACTGAGCACCCCGCCGGAAGCGGAGGGCTGGAGCGGATGAAGCTGATCATCGCCATCGTTCACCGACGCGACAGTTCGGCCTTGCGCGACGCGCTCATGGCGGAGGGCCACCGGTTCACCGAGATCGGGAGCACGGGCGGCTTCCTGGGCGGCGGCAACGTGACGCTGCTGATGGGGGTCGAGGCCGAGCGGGTGGAGGAAACGTTGGGGCTGATCCGGGCCACCTGCCGATCGCGGGAGGAGGCGGTGGGGATCGGCCCGCCCGATACGCGCCTGCATGCGGACACCTCCGGGACGGCCCTCACGCTCCCCGTCGGCGGCGCGCAGATCTTCGTGATGCACCTCGAACGTGCCGAGCATGTCTGAGTCACCGCGTCCGGCTGAACCGCGTTCGGCGACCTCGGCCCCCGCCCTGGGCCTCCCCTCGCCGCCCGCCCTCTCGAACCCGGCGATGCTGCGCGGGATGCGCTCCTGGACGCTTAGCAGCGCGCTCGCCGCCGTCTACAGCGCCATCACGCTCGGCGCCTACAACACCGGCTACGCCCTGCACCTGGGAGCGACGACGGCCCAGGTCGGTCTCCTCTCGGCGGCGGCCTCCTGGGGCCAGACGCTGCAACTACTCTCGCCGCTCCTCATCGAGCGCCTGCCTCAGCGCCGGCGGCTGTGCCTGACGGCCTACCTGTTCAGCTACGGAATGTGGCTGCCGGTCGCCCTCATCCCCTGGTTCGTGCCTGCGGGCCTGCGGCCGTTGGCGATGATCGGCTGCGTGGCGCTGGCGGGGGCCGCCGCGGCCGTTGCCTCCCCGGCCGGCACCTCGTGGCTGGGCGATCTCGTGCCCGACCGGATGCGAGCCCGGTT
>VGFB01000203.1 GCA_016869015.1 Armatimonadota bacterium | reverse complement strand
CGTCGCCCTCAACGGTGCGCTCGGACAGGAAGGTCAGGATGATGGTCTGCTGGTCGGGCGTGTTCCGCCGCTCGAACTTCGCGCGCTCGCTGAGGACGACCAGCATCTCCAACCCGATCCCCTGCTCCGCATCTTGAGGGATCGACACCTGAATGTGGCTCACCGGTTGCATCCCCACGTCGATGAAGTTGTCGTCGAGCTTCGACCGCGCGTCGGGGAAGCGGATGGTGACCTGGGAGACCTTCTCCTCCTTGTCCCGGTCCAGCTCCTCCCAGTCGATCTCCCCCTCCAGAAGGCCGTCCGACTTGATGAGAACCTGGACCCCGTTCGCCAGCGACTTGGCCTCGACTTCCGTGATGTTGCAGTAGACCTGTCCCCAGGCCACGGTTGAGGCCAGCCACAGACCGCCGAGCAGCGTTGTGCCGAGCAGAACCTTGCGGGATTCCATTGCCTACTCCATTGTCCCTTCCGCCCTGGAGGGCCCGGGCGCGGCCAGGTCCGAGGCGTCGAGCGACGCCCGGGCCGACAGTAGCACCAGCGTGCGGGTCGTGGTGTAGTCGCGCGTGCGGCCGCCGCCGAGGTCGCTGAGCAGCGGCCAGTCGTCCGGACCGATCTGGCGGCGGCTCCGACTCGGCGTGTCGAGGGTCAGGCCGCCGAAGGCGACCGTGTCGCCCGACGTGATCCGTCGGACCCCGTAGGCGTTGCGGGAGGCCACCCGGGGCAGCCCCTCATCGCTGACCGTCAGCACCGTGTTCGCCTCGATGAACGTCTCGAGCGTGATCGTCTCGCCATCCGACGACCACGGCCGCGTCCAGATCCGCGACCCCACCTCGGTCGATTCCAGGACGACCTCCTGCCGGACGGTCGGCGGCCAGTGCCCCCACTCAAGCGTGCTGCGCTGGAAGGCGAAATGTCGCCGTTGGCCCAGAAACAGGTGTGCCTCCTCGCCGCTGGCGACCACGACGGACGGGCAGACCCGCGTGCGGATGCGGCCCCGGCGGACCAGCCCCCTCAGGTTCGCCCTCACGTCCGCGAGGCGGCCATCGACCACCCCAAACCCCAGTTGCCCGGCCTCCGCGTCGAGCCGCGTCTCGGTGGACCCGGTGGCGTAGATGACCTCCGAAGCGAGGTCCAGGCCCCCGCCGGTCAGCTCCTCCACCACGACGCCGGATACCTTGATCTGCGCCACCGGCCGGTCGATCACGCGCAGGTCCGCCTCCAGCTTGTCCAGCAGTTGTGGCGGACCGGTCGCCACGAGCCGGTTCTTCTCCTGGTCCACGTGCACGTACGGCAGCAGGAACTCGGGCAGCAGATCCAGCGCCTGCTCCGCCTGAAGGTGCTGCAGCTGAAACGACGCCGTGGGCGCCGCCCAGTACGAATCCACCTCCCCCGGCAGCCCATCGGTGACGTAGTAGATCCCGCCCACGGACTTCACGCTCAGCCCGTAGGCCCGCCCGACCGCTCGCAGCAGACCGTCCAGCGACACGTTCTTCACTGACATGCTGGCCCGGTAGCTGGCGCCGCCGCGGACGGCGATCTGCGCTCCCGCCTGCGACGCCACCTCGCTGAGGACCGCCCCGAGCTCGGCGTTGACGGCAAGTACGTTCAGGCGACCCGCCCCGGCCCTCGTCACCTCCAGGCGGCGACTCTTCGGGCTGGGCGCCGCCGTCTTCTCCGACGCCTCCGGCTCCCGGTAGCGATCGCTGCGCGCCGTGATGATGACGCTCCGGCGATCATCGGACACCCGGATCCTGACGTACGGCGCCTCGTCGGTCCCGAAGAACGCGTTCCGCCCCAGCCAGACCAGCTCGACGAAAGACCGGCGGTACAGCACCACGCTCACGTCCAGGCCGACGCCCTCCCGCGAGTCCTTGGGGACGCTGAACGACACGTGGCTGATGGGGTACTGCCCGACGTCCACGAAGCTCCCCAGCCTCGTGCGCGCGTTCGTCAGGCGGAAGGGGATGATCTTCAGGCGTCGCGGGACCGACTCGTTGCCCTCGCGCCGGACGAAGTTGGCGGCGTCGTAGTCCCCGGTGACCAGGCCGTCGGTCGTCAGCGTCACGCGTGTCGCGTTGCTCAGCTTGTCGACCGTCGTGCTGACCAGCGTGCAGTAGACCTCCGACTGCGCCGGCCCGTGTCGGGCCGCGCCCGCCCACACGCCGGCACACACCACAGCCAGGATGGCCCGACCGCGGACCCGGCGCATCACTCGTCGGCGACCTCCCCGGCGTCGGCGCCCGTCGCCTCCGCCGCTCCCCCAACCGGGATGCCGAACCGTTCTCGCAGTTCGGCCTCCTCCTCCGCCGAACGATGCCCCGTGAGCGTCAGAATGCGCGGCGTCACGAAGATCGCCAGGTCCGTCTTGGCCTGTTCGATGCGCTTCGACCGGAACAGGCCGCCCACCAGGGGCAGACTCGACAAGATCGGGATCCGGCTCCGTCTTGAGCGCGTCTCCTCTTGCTGCAGCCCGCCGATGACGACCGTCTGACCGTCCTTGATCCGCACGATCGTGCGCGCCGTGCGCGTGGACTTGTTCGGCAGCCCCGTGGTCGGGTCCGGGGCGCTGAGCGTGCTGACCTCCTCGTCCATCTCCAGGATGATCTCGCCCACCCCGCCCGTCAACGGGCGCATGTTCAGACGCACGCCCGCGTCGATCGAGTTGCTCGTCCGCTGGAACTCGCCCTCGCCGCCCCCGGGCAGCGTCACCGGCGTGCTCAGGTACTGCTGCTGCCCGATGAACACGCTGGCGTTCTGGCCGCTCACGGTCGAGATGTGCGGGTTGGCGCGCACCTTGGCCTTGCCCCGAGTCACCAACGCGTCGAGCCTCACGAAGAAGTCCGGAGCCAGGTCGGTCACGCTACGGAAGGTCAGCGCGCCCACCAGAGAGTCCACCAGCGCCCCCTTCCCGTTGTTGGCCCACCCCAGCTCCGCCGCGAACGTGTCCATGTCCGTGTCGGTGAACTCCACCACCAGCACGTCCAGCGCGATCTGCGCCGCCGGCTGGTCGAACTTCTCGATGTCGCTGCGGAACTTGTCCAGCACCGACCGCGGCGCGGACAGCACCACCGCGTTCTGCCCCGGGTTCAGCTTCACGTGCGCCTGCAGGAACACCGGCAGCAGCTTCGCCGCCCGCGGCGCCTGCACGTACTTCGCCGTGACGCTGTCGATCTCGCTCAGCAGGTACGACGAGGGGTTCTTGGGGATGCCCTCGCTGACGATCAGCACCCCCTCGACCTCCGCGAACGAGAACCCGTAGGCCGAGACGATGTAGTCGATCGCTTCGCGCGGCTGCTTGTGGGTGAGGTTGATCGTGATCTTGCGCTTGACGCTGTCGTCGACGATCAGCTGCAGGTTCGTTCGGTCGGCAAGCTCGGTGAACAGCTCGTGGGCGTCGGCGTTGACCGCGAACACGTGCACCGAGCCGTTCTCGACCTCGATCTCCAGGGAGGCGTCGTCCTTCTTCGCCGCATCGTCCCCGGAGGTCTTCGCGGCCTCGCCCCCACTTGCCGGCTCATCCTGCGCGGGCGTCGCGCCGATGCCCGCCAGCAGCAGCAGTACGATTGCGGCCGGCACTCCGCACGCCGACATCGATCGGTGGATGCGCAACGTAGGCACCTCGGATCAGGAGTTGGGCCCCGGCGTCGAGGGTTGCGTCAGCCGGCCGCCAGGTGCCCTACCACGGACAGGTACACCGCCGTCTCCCGCTCGCCGTCGACGCCCACCAGGGCGTTGACTTCGTCGTCGAGGAAGGCGCCGATGGCGCAGCAGCCCAGACCCAGCGCGACGGCGGCCAGGTGCAGCTGTCCGCCGATGTGACCGGCGTCCAGGTACAGATAGCGGTGGGCGCGGTCGCGGTACTTCGGCTTCGAGCGACCCGCCACGCCGACCCACACGAACACGACCCCGCAGTCCGCGGCCATCTCCTGCTCCAGCGCCGCGGTCGCGATCTCGTGGGAGTAGTCGCCCTCCGCCAGCAGGTCGAGGCCGCCGGAGGGCACATCATACTGGGCGATGCCGGCCGGCAGGCCCTCGACGCGGTTGAGGATCAGGTAGGTGTCCAGGGGGTGAAGGGCTCCGGCCGAGGGCGCGGCGCGGAAGCGGGTGTCCGACGGATCGCCGGTCAGTCCCTGGGTGGCCCAGAGGAGCTGAGCTATCTCGGCTTGGGTTAGCGGCGAGGCCGGGTCGAAGTCGCGCAGCGACCGACGGGCGTGGATGGCCTGCCAGAGGCCGAGGCCGTCCCGGAGCACGGGTGGCGGAAGCTCGAGCCGTCGGCCGGGCCGGCTGAGCACGACCGGTTGAACGCCCGGGCCACCCGCGCGGCCGTACTTGGTGGCACGTTGGTAGGCGTCGCCAAGCGTCTCACCCGGCCTCATCCGGCGCCTCCTCCGCAACGGCGGGTGCTTGCGGTTCCTCGTGGATCCCGCCCGGCACCTCCGCGGGCGGTTCGGCCGGGGCAGCCCAGGCAAACCGGCGACGCTCGATCCCGCGCAACTCCACGACGAAGCCGCGAGGCACTTCGGCGAGGAGCCCCTCCAGGGGCGCCGCGCAGCGGGGGCAGGTCGGCGGCGGCTCGTCCCACAGGCTGGGTCCGCGCCACAGGCTGAACGCGAGCCGCTCCCCGCACCCCTCGCAGGCGAGCCACGACGCCTCCTCCCAGCGCGCGGGCGCGGGGGGCAGGGCGTGGCGGACGACCTCCTCCGCCAGCAGCCCCGGGCGGGCGACCACATCATCGAAGATGAAGGCGCCCCGCTCCGTCAGCAGCACGTAGTCGGGCCGGTACGCCGCGAACGGCGCCGCCTTCACCGCTGTCGGCGCGGCTTCGGCCGCGACGTCGTCGCCGTCCTCCTGACTCGCGACTCCGGCCTCCGGCCTCCCCTCCGCCATGCTGCCGCCCGACTCGGCCACCTCCCGCAGGCTCCGGCCGCAGTCGGCGAAGAAGTCCTGCACCTCGCGCCAGGAGACCCGCGCGACGCCGCTCAGTCCGCGCCGGAAGTGAATCGCCGCGCCGTCCGTCTTCACCCGGAAGTCGGCCTCGCGGACCACCGCCCACAGCAGAAGCAGCGCCGGAAGGGGCGCCAGTCGCAGGGCCCAGGCGAGCCACGGCGCGTACCCCGCCGCGACGGGGGAGCCCGGCAAGGTCGTCAGGAGACCGACTCCGGCCACAAACAGCACGCCCACCGCCGCCACCAGGCCCCCGCAGGCGTTCGCCGAGGGGAAGTGTCGGGAGGGCCGGGGCGAGACAGGTGTAGCGGCAGGTGCTTCCACGGGCGGCGCCTCGCTGAGGGGGGCGACTCAGGGCAGCTTCACCTTCGCCATCCGGTGTCCCTCGATGATGGTCATCGTCTTCGTTGCGGCATCCCACTGGAACTGGGCGCCGAGGGCTTCGCTCGCGAACCGGATCGGGACGTACACCTCCCCGTCGCGCTCCACCGGCGCCGCCGGGGCCGTCTTCGCCTGCCCGTCGACCAGCGCCGCCGTCGTGCCGACCGTCATCTCCAGGCGATGCTCGTCGGTCGTGGCCGTGATCCGGCCTCCCTCGGTCTTCACGATGGCGCGCAGCCAGTTCAGCAGGGAGTCGGCCGCCAGCATGGCCGTGCCGTCCACCACGAGGGGCTGGGCGTCCGGGATGAACGTCAGCGTCGGCGCCGGAGGCGGCGGCGCCTCGCTGCTACCGGCCTCCGCCGCCGTCGTCTCGCCCTCGTACCACCAGGCGTCGCCGCCCTCGATGTAGGTCAACGGATCGGCGCCGGCCGGGTCGGTCCGGCCCGCACGGCTCAGACGCCCCCCGGCGATCGCGAACTTCCACGTGCCGTAGGGCTTGCCGTCGATCGTCATCTTGAGGGTGTAGGAGCCATCCGTCTTGAGGAGCTCCGCGGCCTTGAGGTAGGCGCCGCCGCCGGTGCCCTGCATCGGGTGGATCATGTCGAAGGCGTAGCGGACCCACTGCGGGGTCAGATCGTGGATGACGTCCGGTCGACAGGTGCACACGACCTGGTTGTCCGCGTCGCGGATGATCTCCACCCACACCTTCACCGAGCGTCGGTCTATGGCGGCCTTGTTCCGCAACCAGACCTTCCACTGCAGGGCCTGCTCCGGATCAGCGTCGGCGTACAGCAGGTAGGCCCAGTCGCCCCAGTCGCCCTCCAGGAAGAAGTAGTCCCGGCCCCCCTCCGTCAGGCGGCTCACCGCGAAGGGGAACGTGCAGAAGCGGCCGCTCTCCAGGAAGAACTCGAGGCGGTACTCCCCCGGCGCGAGTTTGACCTGCGAGCCCTCGCCCGCCACGTCGGGGGCCCCCGTCACCTTGTAGGCCTGGATGGTCCACATGTCCTCGCCGCCCGGGTCTGCATAGCAGTCGAGGCGCGCGAGCTGGGCGCCGTCGGCGCCCGACAGTACCGCCCAGAGCTTCCCGCCGTCGTCGGGGCTGTAGTGGCCCTCCGGGGGCTTGGGCAGGGCGACGAGGATGCGATCGAGCTGCAGCATGGCCGTGTTCGGGCCCCACTGGAACGCGTTCAGCAGGGAGGCGTACAGAAAGCGCGGGGTGGTCTCCGTCACCGCCGCCGGCGAGACGGCCGTCCACATGACGAACAGCAGCAGCGAGGCCGACGTCGTGCGCGCGACAACGTTCATCGGACAGGCACCCCAGCTGCTCAAAGGTAACGCGATGCGCGACAAGCCGGGCAACGGCCGGCGGTCCGACGTGAAGGGCGAGGGTCCCCTTAGGCCCCGCTCGCAAGCGGCGTCATCCGCACTGGGAGTAGGCGCAGTCGCGACAGACGAGGCAGCCGCCCTCGGGTTCCATCGCGCCCCCGCAGTCCGGGCAGGCGCCCGCGCCGCCGTTGCGCGTCTCGCCGAAGTCGATGGTGAGCTGCTCGCCGTCCGGATGGATCGCGCGCTCGATCGTGCGGGCGATGGCGTCGGGGCACGAGAGGATCTTGCCGCCGCCCTTCTCCCAGCCGGGCAGGTGGCAGCTGATGCCGCGCAGCTGTTTGACGATCTGCTCCGGGTCG
>VGFB01000202.1 GCA_016869015.1 Armatimonadota bacterium | reverse complement strand
CCCGTTTCGGGCGGTGAGACTGCCGGAAACTGGGACAGTCCCAACGTCTCCACCGCCTTCTCATACACGCTCTAAGACGGCAACAACACACCCCGCCGCATGACCAGCGCAGGAGGAGACCGATGGACCGCACCGCGATGTCGCGGCCGGCCGCGCTGCTCGCCCTGGGCGCGATAGCTCTTGGCGCTTGGCCGACGATGGGATGGGGTTCGGATGGCGCGCGGCTCGTCGTCGCGCCGGAGGGCCTGGACGTCGTCACGCGAGTGACGCCTCAGGCCGTCGTGGCGACCATCTGCAAGGACTGCACGCTCACCGTGTACTTCCACGCGTTCACCTCGGACCCGGACAAGGACGGGGATCCGGTTCTGCCGGTCGCCGAGGGGTATGACCCCACGATCGTGGAGGTGAAGTACGTCCGTCAGACGGCCATCTACAACGGCACCCCGGCCGAATGGGAGGTCACCGGGCTGAAGGCCGGGTTCACGCGCATCATCGGCCGCAACCCCGAGAACGGGTCGACCGATACCGTGGACATCACGGTCGCCGAGGTCGAGACGGTAGTGGGAGAGTACCTGCTGACCGACCCGTACGACAAGGGTGTGTCGGACTCGGCGGATGACGAAGTGCGGGCCTTCTGGGTGGCCCGGGCAGGCGAGTACCTCAATGAGGTGAAGCTGAAGGCGCGGTTCGCGCCTGCGGGCACCGGCAAGCCCGGCTGCTTCCGGTGGACCGTCACCCCCACCACCGGCGCGAAGATCGACAAGCCCGGGGCTGCCAACACCACCATCTCGTTCTGGAAGCCGGGCACCTACAAGGTGCGGGCCCACTGTGCCGTCGACTATCGGGAGATCACGATCCATGCCATCCAGGTCGCGGACGTGGCATGGAAGGCCGTCTATCAGCCGCTGAGCAGCAATCCCGGCTCCGGGCGCGCGACCGACCCCGGCTCCGGGCAGCGGCTGTTTGCCGAACTCATCAACCCGGGCGACCCGCCGCAGAAGGCCCGACGTGTTTGGGTCGAGGCGACCGTGACGCCGCTCCTGCCGGACGTGCGGCTCTACTTCCGGTCCTTCGACGTGGACGATCCATCGTGGGACGTGGGCCTTGTCGATGCCGACACGGCCGGAGACGATAATCGGGGGAGCCCCAAGGCGGGGCGCCTCGGCCTGACCTCCCGCCCGACCAATACGGCCGGGAAGGCTCCGGTCCTGTTTGAGGCGCCGAGCCAGCCGGGTGACAACATCCGAGTGGGCGTGGCAACCACCAGGGAGTCGGCCGACGGGCTGTCCTTCGGGTACAGCATCTTCATCCAGGATGGACGGCCTCGCCGGATCAACCACCATACGCCCGTCGCCGGCGTCTCGCCGCTGCTGACCATCTGGCGCACCATGCATCTTGAGGTCGACCGGATGCAGGACGTGACGGGCAACTTCAAGGTCCGTAGGGTCGTCGGTGTGACGGACCTCTCCCAGACCAAGACCTTCGTCAACCTGAACCAGCCGATCTCCGATCCACGCGGCAAGTCCAACCAGTTCGAGAACGGAGTGCTCGTCGAGCGAGGCAGCGGAGGGCGACGCTACGTCATCCAAATCAACACCGATGACTCCGTGCTGGTCCGGCATCCGTCCGGGTCGCCGCCGCGGAACACGGGCCAGGTCGAGATCTACGACGATGACGTGCTTACGGGCCGGATTCCGGCTCCCGACCTGTCACTCGTCAACGAGAAGTTCCGGCCCGCGTTCGTCGTGCACAAGGCAGACCTGCCTCGAGGGCTAGCTCCGTTCGATGCCAACGTGGGGGACGCCGAACTCGAAGCCCGCTGTCGGTTCGACAGCAAAGGCCTGCGGCGTTCCGACTACTGGGCGGTATACGTGCTGGGGGCGTTTCAGTGGGATTACAACGGGGACGGCGACCCGGATGATGAGGCGGTGAGCGGGGACCCCTTGGAGGCCTCCACCATACGGGGCCTCTCGATCAGCCCTGGTGTAGGCTCCGCCGTGTTCATGGAGACGATCCGGGATCCAGTCAACGTGAGCTTCGAGCCAGGCAGGTCCGTGGCGGAGCAGACCGCCTACACCACGTGCCATGAACTGGCGCACATGCTCAACGCCGAGCACAAGAACGACTTCATGGCCAGCAATGATCCCAACCGCTTCGAGAAGCCGTTCGGGGCGTTCAACATCCGCGCGATGCGAAGCACGGTGAAGCCCTGAGCGCCGCTCGCCGCGAGTCCGTCGGCTAGCGGCCGCGCAGCTCGAAGAGGGCGTCGTCCTGGGAGGAGTCGATGAACGCGCCGGGGGGCTGGTCCTCGGGCAGCGTGTCGCGAGTCGCCAGGGCGCCGCTCATGCGCAGCTCGGCGATCCGGAGCCGTCGGCGCGCATCCTCGGCGTAGGGGCCGCGCGGCTCCTGCCGCAGGTACGCGTGCAGCAGGGAGGCCACCTCCGCCGGGTCCCCGGCGCGGTCCAGCAGCACGGCCAGGTTGTACCGGGGCAGCGCATAGGCCGGGTCGGCGTCGATGGCGGCCCGATAGACGCGGACCGCCTCCGGGGCGCGCCCGAGAGCCGCCAGACAGCTCGCCTGCCCCTGCAGCGCGCGGGAGTGCTTCGGCGAGAGCGCCACGCACCGCTCGTAATGCCGCAAGGCCTCGTCGGTTCTCCCGGTCTCCTGCAGCGCCTTGCCGCAGCCGAAGAAGCTCGGGGCATACTCCGGGTCCAGACGCTCGGCCTGGGTGTAGCTCTCGATGGCCTCGCGCGTCAGCCCGCGCTTGCGGAAGGCCCGCGCGCGGCAGAAGAAGGTGTAAGCCCGGAGGGTGTCTTCGACGGACTCGTCGCCGAGCGCCGCGTGGAAGGCGCGGCCGGCCTCCTCGAAGTGGCTGAGGTGGAAGGCCGCCTCTCCGAACAGATGCTGCACATGGGCGTCGCCGGGCTGCAGGATCGCCCCCGTCCGCAGCTCGGCGTGGGCGGCTTCGAGGTTACCGGCGGCCATGTAGGCGATGGCCCGCCCCACCCGCGGCAGCGCGGTCTCCGGGGAGGCCTTGACCGCCAGGTCGAAGGAGCGCCCCGCCGCCTGCGCATCGCTCAGCGCCAGTTGCAGAGCGCCCCGAACAGACAGGGCGTAGGCGCGATGGGTGGGCGGCACCTTCGGATCCTCGTCCCCCGGGACCGACATCGGGTGCTGCGGTCGGCCCGCGACGTGCATGAGCAGGAGGCGTGGCGACGGCTCCGAGCGGTCGATCCGCAAGGCCGCGAGCGCCGCGGCCGCGGCCTCGTCATAGCGGCCCTCGCAGGCCAGTAGCGCCGCCATGAGGCGGCGCGCCCGGGCGTTGCGGGGACTCCCCAGGATGGTCGGCCGCAGCTCCCTCGCCGCCTCGGGAACGCGCTCGAGCGCGCAGAGGGTCTCCACCAGCTCCATCCGCAGGCGGTCGTCCCCGGCCGTCTGCACCAGCCCCTCGCGCAGCGCCGCGAGCCGGTCATCCACTCGGGCAGCGCCGGCGAGAACCCCCGCCAGCGCTCGCCACAGGACCGTCGCCGAGGGGTCAGTGGCCAAGCCCTCGCGCAACACCTCCTCGGCGCGTGTCGGGTCGCCCGCCTGCTCCAGAAGCCTCGCGAGCCCGGTGCGCAGGGAACCGGATTCCGGGTTGGCGGCCAACGCGCGCTCGTGGACTTCCCGCGCGCGAGGATCCCCGGCCGCCGCCAGGGCCTTGGCCAGTCCCTTCAGCGCCGCCGCATCCGTCGGGTCCAGCGCGCACGCCGTCTCCCACTCCTGCACCGCCTCGGGCTGCTTGCCCAGAGCCCCCAGCGCGCGCGCCAGCCCCTGTCGGGCGGTCTTGTCACGAGGCCGGAGCCTGGCTGCCCGCGCATAGGCGCGACGCGCTCCGCGGAAGTCGCGGCGTGACTGACACAGGGCGCCGAGGTTGAGCCACGCCCGAACCAGTCGCGGGTTGCTTCGCACCGCCGCGGTGTAGCCGGCCTCGGCCAGCTCAAGCTCGCTCAACCGATGGTAGAGCACACCCAGGCCCATGTGCGCCTTGGCGTGGTTGGGGTCCAGGGCGATGGCGCGGCGGAAGGCCTCAACCGCTGCCGCATCGTCCCACCGTCGAACGGCGAGCGCCTTGGCGCACTCGTACTGGGCTGCCGGGTCGCGCGGGGCCTCGAGCGCGATGGCTTGCAGCAACTGCAGTCGCTCGGCCGGGTCGTTCGACCGCGCGAGGGCTTCGCGCAACTCGCGCAGACGGCCGGACTCCGATGGCTCAGACATGCAGAAACGCCTCCATGCGAGCTGGAGTGGTTCGATGAAATGCTACCCGCCGCAGGCCGGACGCAAACCTCCGGCGTCACACTCGCCCCGACGCCGGAAGATGAGGCAGTAGTGGTGGTGATAGTTGGGGACGAAGAGGCGCGGGTAGCCCCAGATCCCGAGGCGCTTGGAGTTCTGGCACCAGACCCGCTCGCCCTGGAACTCAAGAGTTCGGCCCAGCTCCCGCTGGATGTCCCAGGCGAGGGTGATGATGCTCCCGTCGGGCGCGCGGAGGTTCTGCGCGACGACCACCATGTACCGCTCCGGTCTCAGCAGCGACCCGGCGTCGCCCAGCACGCCGCACAGCGCCCGGAGGAACTCGGGGTAGTCGGCCGTGTTGCCCAAGTCCTCGGGCGCCTCGGAGTACGTGGTGTCGAGGCCCTGCTCCGCCCGCCGCTTGTGGGTAGATTCCACCCCGCCCCGGCTGTGGCGCAGCATGTCCCCGTAGGGGGGAGAGGTCATGACGAAGTCGAAGACGGGCAGGCCGCGCTCGTCGAGCGGAAGCCCGGCCGGCGGGTCGGCGCGCCAGAAGTCCGGGTCCCCGATGTGGCGCGCGTCGGCGTGTCGCACGACCGCCGCCGCCTCGAGCTGCGGCCGCGCCACGCGCTCGCGGGTGACGGCGGCATAGCGCCCCGAGAGCTCCACCCCCACCGCGTTCCGTCCCACCTCCAACGCGCCCACCAGCGTTGCGCCGCTGCCGGCAAAGGGGTCGAGCACCCAGTGTCCTGCCTTGGTGAAGAAGAGGACGAACTCCCGCACCAACTCCTCGGGGTAGCGCGCGGGATGGAGCTCCGTCACCCGGTTCCGGTGATAGCGCGGCGAGTCCACGATCAGCCAGGACTTGGTGGACCTGATCCACTCCCGCCCGGTCAAGTCGTTCAACCGGTTGCCGGGGTGCTTGCGGCCCTGGTCGGCGCCGGACATGGGCCCCTCCTCACAACACTCGGTCGAGGATCGCTTGGGCGGCCCGGCTGAGGGTGGTGTAGTCGGGGATCTCGAAGCGGTTGCCGTCTACGTCGCTGACGATCAGGCGTCCGTCGGCCAGCTCAATCACGGAGTCCCGCAGGCCCCGACAGACGAAGTCCCGGGGGCCCTGATCGGTGACCACGCTCCAGTAGACCACGCCGTACTCCTCGCGGATGGACCGGATTCGCTCGATGACCGGTACGAAGTAGCGACGATCGAGCATCTCCGAGAGGACCGTCTGCGAGGCCTCGTCGAGGGTCGCGGGATCATGCAGGACCCCGACCTCGCCCTTCAGCCCGTCGAAGAGCGCCACGTAGCGGCGCCGATCGGAGAAGGGGAAGCACCAGGAGGCCCGGCAGTTCAGGTAGCAGCGGTCGTCCTCTACGACCAGCCGAAACTCCCCGTGCGGCCCCCGGGACAGGCGCAGCCGCGCGGGATCGAGCACTTGGCTCTCCACCCGCGCGGCCGCACCGTTCCCGTTCGTCGTTGCCGTCTCGCCGTGCGCCGGCGTACCCGCCGTGTCCGTTCCGGTCACCTGTCACCTGCGATCCGTCCGCTGCCCCTACGGGCAGTTGTTCTTCATCCACTCCAGGCACGCGGCGTAGCCCTCGCCCTTGTCGCCGCGGCCCTCCCACTCGGCGCACCAGACCCCGTCGTAACCCGCGTTCACACAGCAGTCGATCGCGTGCTTCAGGTTGATCTCGCCGGAGCCCAGATTCGCGCCGACGTAGTTCTCGCGGGAGCCCGTGCCGTCCTTGAGGTGTGTGTGCATGACATACGGCGCCACGCGCTCGTAGATACGGTCGATCGTCTCCAGGTCGTTCCCGAACCAGCGGTAGTTCATCGTGTCCAGGTTCGCCCCGACGTGCGGGCTGCCGACCAGCTCGAGCATCTTCAGCTGCACGTCGCCGTCGTTGGTCACCCAGCCGTGGTTATCGACCGCCAGCCTGATGCCCATCGGCTCGACGAACTCGAGGCACCGCTTCAGGCAGTCCGCCATCGACTCGGCCCACTGCTCCTGCGGCACGCTGTCCTTGGGCTGGCCGCCCTCGGTGCGCAGCGTGTCCGTGCCGATCCGCTGGGCGAGCTCGCAGATCGTCTGCATGCGCCTGACCTGCGCCTGGATCGCCTCCTCTTCCAGCAGCACGAAGTCGTTGCCCGCCGAGAGGGCCGAGGCCTTCAGCCCGCGCGCATCGAGCATCGCCTTGACCTGCTCGGGCTCATCCCCTGGGTCAACCGACTCATCCGGCCATACGTCCCGCGACATCATCTCCACGTACTCGAACCCCGTCGCCTGGACCCAATCCAGGAACTCCTCGACCGTCGCCCCCGGCGTGTTATAGTGGATCACACCTAGCTTCACGATGCTATCCTCCCGTCGGTCCATACGGGCGCGATGAATCGCGCCTCGACACGATTGGGCGCCCTCAGTGACGCCCCTACACCTTCTCCGGGATCACAAACGGCGCCCGGTACTTGCGGCTCAGCAGCCTGTTGGCCTCGTCGTCGCCGACGAAGCGCTCCTTCACCGGGTCGAACTCCAGAGAGCGCCCCAGGCGGTAGGAGATGTTGCCCAAGTGACACAGCGCCGAGGAGAGGTGCCCGGCGAGGACGGGGGCGTTGAGGTCCTCGGGCTTCCGGCTACGGACGGCGGTGATGAAGTTCGCGAAGTGATCGCCCGGACCCAGCCCCCCGACCGGCGGCAGTTCGCCCTCGAAGGCCGGCGCGTCCTCGCCCTTGTGCCCCAGGTGCGCCTTATAGCCATCGGCGCTGTGCATGTAGCCCTGGCTGCCGTAGAACATGTTCCCGAC
>VGFB01000201.1 GCA_016869015.1 Armatimonadota bacterium | reverse complement strand
CTGGTCGCGCGGAGCATAGGGGATAGGGGATTTTGACCAGGGCGGAGTTGCGGAGTCGGCCAAGCCCGCAGAGGCCATCAAGGTATCGTCTGCGTCATAGATGTCGTAGATCACCGCAGTCCACTCATTGGCCTCGGTGCTGCTATCTGGCGACCACCAGCCGCGTGGACAGGGCTCGCTGGCGATGCCATGCCCGCCAGAAGCTATGCCGAAACGAAACACCGTCTGCCGGTCCGGATCGATAGCATAGGCAACATTCGAGAACAGCATCAAGTTCTCGTGCGGGCCAGCCGCACCCCAAGGTTCAATGCTCTCTTGGAAGTCCGGCGTATTGGCCGAGACGATCCCACCGAAGGTCGCGCCGAGGGTCGGGTCCCACCAGAATCCGTCTGCCGCCCCGTCTTGGAACCCGTAGACGGCTCCGGCTCCCCAGGTTGCATGATACGCGAAGATGTCCAAGAGGCCCGAGGCAAAGGCGACTGGACCATAGGCCCCATTGGCATCGCAAGTCGCGAACGAGGTCCAAGCCCGATCTCCGCCGGGTCCAGTCTCGTAGCACGCCCAAAGCGTTGCCCCGGCAGCAGGAGTAGCGCCATAGGCGTAGACTACGCCTTGTATCTTCAGTGGATCGACGGTGATCCACGAGCCGAAGGCAACCGTATAGTCCCCGCCGGACTCGCACTGAACCTCTTGCGGCGCAATGCCTTCGGCCAGATCGTCGGAGTACAATCGGACACAGTACTTGCCCGGCGGAAGCCCGGTTAGTGTCGCAGTTCCGCCCGTGAGTTGGGGATTGCCTCGGACGATCCCGTTCTCCCACTGAAGTTCGACCGTGGCATTCGATGGTCCGGTGATCGTGATACTGACCCCGGCGACATTCAGTGTCGTGCCGATGCCCTCCGAGACCTCTGCATGTTCCTGCTGATACCAGACCTCCAGCTTCGAGAGGGTGCGCTCCGCGGTCGGACAGGAAAGCCAGCCGTCGTCTTCCTCCGAGCGATACCCCAGGGCCCCGAACCCGCGCGGGACGATGATCGGCTGCGAGCTGCCCTCCGAGACATCCCACAGTACCCCGTTCGCGTCGGTTTGGAAGCGCCCCTCGGCAGCGCCCCAGGTCGTACCCGCCTTCGACGGGTACGCGGGCTGCCACCAGGCGACGTGCTCGCCGTCGCTGGTCGCGTAGGTCAATACGAGGTCCGCGTACACGCCCGCCTCTTCGACCCCGCCCTTCAGGATGGTGATCTCGCCCGGGGCCCAGCCCATCCGGAACACCACGGCGTCTTCATCCGCATAGGCCTCCGCCGCCGCCCAGTAGGTCGGAGCGCCTGCTCCGACGCCCTTAACGCGCCGCCCCCAGCCCCAGGGGGCCGGGCCATCGTCCAGGACCATGCAGAACAGGGCAGGGTTCGCGTCCTGCTGCACAACGCCGACGCGGAACTCCGCATCAGCCGTCGCGACCAGGGGGTAGTCTACCGCGTCAACCGTTGCCTTCAGTGCCCGGAAACTGAACGCATGTCCGCCATAGGAGACGGAACCCCGCCCGTTGGCGTCGGTGGTGTCGGTTGTCGCCACAACGCGCCCGATCTCCCCATCGAGAAACAGCTTCTCGCCAATGTGCAGCGGCATGGGGTCACCTCACGGAGTAGCGGCAGAACTGACAAGGGCGACACACGTCCCGGGAAATCGGGACCCCGCGAGAGCTGCGGACAGGCCTTCCGGCGCGCTCGCGCGGACCTGTGAGGGGGCAGAATGAGCTCAACAGCCAGCACAACCGGGAGGCGTGGGGAAGATGCTGATCGAACAGGCCGAGGTCTTCAGCCAACTGATGTGGACGGTGCTCCTGAGCATCCCGACGGTGATGGCGTTGCTGCACGTCCCACTGCTGGCGCAGTGGATGTGGGAGCGGGCCTGCGGTAGGAGGGCGCCTGTCGCGTAGCGAATCACCGCGGGGCAGTCCTCAGACGCAGCTTCGTGGGAGGGGACCCGTATGCCCCAAGCCCAGGAGAGCCGGCTGGGAACGCTTGCCGTCGCTGTGTCGGTCAGTCTGCTGTTCGTGGCTGCCGGCGCCCACGCGAACGGGCTGGTAGCCGCGGCAGAGAGCGGCGCCGTTGGCATCGGTGGCGCGCTGGCAATGGCGCCCATCGTCGCGGGCCTGGAGGCGTTTCTGTACTGGCTTCTGCTGCGGGATCGGGCCTCGCGCATGTGCGTCGGGGCCGTGCTGGCCAACCTGTGCGCGATACCCTTCCTCGCCGTGGGCCTCACCTTCGCCGGCCTGGCGCAACACTCCGGCGACATGACCACGGCGGCCCCCGCCGCCCTGGCGGCCATCGGCGTCATCGTCGGAAAGGCCTGGCTCGTCGGTAACGCCGAGCGCAATCTACCCGACTGCGCCCCAATCCTGCGCCTTGTGGTCTTCGTCAGCGCAGCGACGACGACGCTCGGCATGGCAACGGCCCTTGCGGTGGGCGGTCTGCTCAGCTCCTGATCGACGCTCGGCGCGAGGAGGGTCCCTGAATGGTCGCCACCTGTTCCCACTGCGGCAGCTCGTTGCCCGATCCCAACGCCCAGTGTGAGGCGTGCGCCGTCCGTGCTCGCATGGCACAACGCCGTGCGACCGATCAGCCGGACGCCACGGAGCGCATGATCCCCTACCGCAACCCGGCGGCCCTGGTCGCCTACTATGTCGGGATCGCAGGGATCATCCCCTGCGTCGGCCTGATCTGCGCCGCGATCTCCATCCCTGCGGGCATCATGGGCCTCCAGGCGGCGCGCGATCAGCCACGACGCCGCGGCACGGCCCACGCCTGGGTCGGGATCATCGTCGGCGTCGTCAGCATCGTCCTCCACATCGGTGGTTACCTCTGGTTACGGACGCAGTAGCCGACGCCCTCAGAACCAGGGCTCATGCTCCTCCGCGCGACGGAGCCTCTCGTACACCTGCTGGACGGCATCAGCGAAGCGTGGGTCGGAAGCCAGGTGCGGGTCGTCGAGGGGCGAGGCCGCCTCCAGGCGGCCCTCACCGAGAGCGAAGCTCACGTGGTCCAGCCGCGTCTGCGGGGCCGCCGGAGCCTCGTCGTCGGGCGCCGCCAGCGCCACCGGCCAAGAGGCGGCCATCGTAGGGCCGCTCGCCGGGGGAACGCCGCCTCCGGGCGGGACGCCGGGCAACCCGCCCGCGGACGTCTGAGGCGCGAGGAGGTCCTGGTGCGGCATGGCGGACGTAGCCGCAACGACCAACTCACCCACAGCTCCGACCGGGTGGACGACGAGCGGCTGCGGTTCGGCGGGCCGGCCGGCCGACCCCACAGGAGGCTCCGCCGGCACAACCTGGCCGGCCTGGTCCTCAAGGGAGACCGCACTGCCCGGCCCCGGCGCCTCGGCAACCGATGCCATCGGCGGAACGGGAGCTTCTGCAGCCGCCGGCCCCTGAGCCCCTCTCACGGACGCGGGAACGCCGCCTTGCACCTCCTGGAGGCGCTGAACCGTCGGTTGCTCCGCGCCGGGCCGGGGCGCCGCGGGCTCGTCGCCCGGCCCCGGTGCAACCGACCCAGGCTCCCCACCCCGCATCCGGCGGGTCCACTCCCGCAGCAGCCCCACTCGCCGCGCCGACGGGACGTGCTCGAAGAAGGCCTGCTCCGAGTAGGGGACCGCCTGTCCTTCACTGTCCAGCACGCCCTCCCAGCCGGTCAGCGCCTCGAGCATCAACGACAACGGCGGGGACAGAGGACCGGAACGGCGACGGCGGGGACCGGACGGCGAAGGCTCGGCAACGGCCGAGGCCTCAGCGAGAGTGAACGCGCGCTCGATCTCGAGGGTTCGGGCGAAGCGCCAGGTCACCGCGTCCCCGCCCTCACCCGTTACGACTTCGAAGTCACCGATCAGGTTGCGGAAACGCGGCATGGATCTGTACCCTCCAGTTCGGCGACGGCGGGGACCGTGACGGCGACGGCGGGAAGCGTGACAGCGACGGCGCCAAGAGGACATGCCGACGTGCGCGCCGAAGCGGAAAGGCCGACTGGAGACCGCCTCAGACGGAGGATCAGAGCAATGGGCGGAGAGCTGAAGGACGTCAAGGAGTTGACCGCCTGGCGGTGTGCCGTCCAGCTTTGCTGGGCGGTCTACCTCGCCAGCAGGAAGCTGCCGCCAACGGAACGTTTTGGTCTCACCGCGCAGATGCGCCGCGCGGCGGTCTCCATCCCGTCGAACCTGGCTGAAGGCTATGGGAGAGGGACCCGCAAGGACTACCGGCAGTTCGTGTGGATCGCTCGCGGCTCTGCCTGTGAACTCGAGACCCAGATCATCATCGCTCGCGAGCTCTGCTTCCTCGACGAACCGACGAGCGCGGCGCTGACCGAAGAGGTCCAACGTGTGCTGCAGTTGCTGAGCGGCTTAGCTCGCTCCCTCAGCTCCTGACCCGCCGTCACGCTCCCCGCCTTTGCCGTCACGCTCCCCGTCTCCGCCGTCAGCTGACGTTCAGGCAGTTCCAGGCGGCGTCGGCGAACTTGTAGCGCCAGAGGACGAGGCCCGATTCGTCGCGGAAGGAGCCGAGCTCCTGAGGCGTCGCCAGACCGCTGAGGGTGAAGGTCACATCACTGCCGGCGATCACCACATCCAGGTCGAGGTCGAGGTCGTCGGCGAGGAGCGAGGAGGCGGTGGCGGGAATCTGCTTCGCACAGTCCAGGACCAGCTCGACCTGCTGGGAGCCGAGGAGGATCTCCACGGGCAGCCGCTTGCTGTTGGTCGAGCGCGCGTCGAGGGTGCTGAAGACATAGGGGTTGGTCTTCAGGGTCAGCTCGAAGCGGCGGCAGGCGTAGTCGGTGGCGTCCACCAGCACGTCGAAGTCGGACCAGTTGTCGGTGATCCCGCTCGAGACCGCGTCCTGAGTGTCGCCCGCCGCGGTCTGCCCCGGGGTCTTGGCGAAGAAGCCCGCCTTGACCCGGAAGCTCTGGTCCACCTCGCAGGTCGCGGTGAAGCCGCCCGGCTGGCAGTCCGTGTAGGTCCACTCGCCGTCCTGATTGCCGAACACGAAGGTCTTCGGCGTCACCTGTGTGGCGGGCGTCGCGCGCAGCATCCCCGAGAGCAGCGCCTTGACCGGCTCCTCGAGCTCGACCTCAACCCCCGCCACGACGATCCCGCCGCGGGTCACGCGCTGACCGCCGATCCCGTCGGCCGTCCGGAGCCTCGCGTCGATGCTGTACGAGCCATCGACGACGACTCCCGGCGCGGCGAGCGCCTCGCCCGCCTGCTCCATGAAGTACTGCACTGCCCCCGTGTAGGGAGCATTCCCGTTCAGTGCCAAGGTGGCACCTCCTGTCAGTCATGCGGCTTGCACGCTGGGCTGTTGAACGGCAGGAGCCTGGTCCGGCCACCGCGAAGTCAGGTGTAGCACGTTGGCCACGAAGGGGGAGGCAAGATGAACAGGTCAGAGGGTCTACTGTTGGTTCTGACGCTCGCGGTGCCAATGGTCGTTGGATGCGGAGGCTCCGGCGGACCGGGAGGTGAGCCTCCGGTTGCCGAGGAGACGGTGACGGTGGGTCCGCTACAGGTTGGGGTCGACTCTGCGGCTGCGCTGAAGACGATGATGCTGACCTCGCCCAGCACGTCGCCCATCGCCTTCGCGGCGCTTCATGGTTCGCGGATCGTTCGGCTGGAGGAGATGGGCTACGGCCGGATTGCCTTCTCCACGAACCGCGAGGGCCCCCACGAGGTCTACGTCATGAACGCCGATGGCAGCGGGCAGACCAATCTGAGCCGCAACGGGGCGATCGACGGGTCGCCCGCCTGGTCGCCGGATGGGCGGAAGATCGCTTTCCAAACGAACCGCAACGGGAACTACGAGATCTACGTGATGAACGCCGATGGCAGCGGACAGACCCGTCTGACCACCAACGCGGTCGAGGATCTCGGGCCCGCGTGGTCGCCGGATGGGCGGAAGCTCGCCTTCGGCACGAACCGCAACGGGAACTACGAGATCTACGTGATGAACGCCAGTGGCAGCGGGCAGACCAACCTGACCAACAACGCGGCCGGGGACCACTCGCCCGCGTGGTCGCCGGACGGGCGGAAGATCGCCTTCCAGACGACCCGCGACGGGAGCACCGAGATCTATGTGATGAACGCCGATGGCAGCGGGCAGACCAACCTGACCAACAACGCGGCCGAGGACTACTCGCCCGCGTGGTCACCGAACGGGCGGAAGCTCGCCTTCTACACGTACCGCAGCATGAACTACGACATCTACGTGATGAGTGCCGACGGATCCGGACAGACCCGTCTGACCGACAACGCGGCCTTCGAAGCCGAACCCGCCTGGTCGCCGGACGGGGGGAAGATCGCCTTCCAAACGGAGCGCGAAGGCCACTGGGAGATCTACGTGATGGACGCCGACGGGAGTGACCAGACCAACGTGACGGCGCACGCGGACGCCGACCGGGAGCCAGACTGGTGCCGCGCGCCGTCGGTGGTGCGGAGCCTCATCGGCGCCAACCTCAGCGACGGCGGCAGCAACCCGCCGTTCGGCAGCGAGCGGCCGCTGGCAATCGTGGGGCTGACCGATGAGGGCATGGTCTCCGCGACGACCATTGGGCAAGCCGAGGTCAACTGGCCGAGCCTGGCCGTGGCGCGTGTCGAGGGGATCGGAAGCTCGCTGGTCGGCGCCAAGATCACCGGGACCAGCATCACCCGCGTCATCGAGGACGGGGGCCGGGGCCTGCCGGCCCGGCTGTGGTCGGTGCAGGGCTCGCCCACCACGACAGCGGTCCTGGTCCTCTTCTCCGCCAAGACCGGCAAGGTCGCGAGCGTGCTGGTGTCCTCCGACACGGCCCTGGCCGACGCGCCGGCGGCGCTGAGCGGCGGGCGGGTGATCGTGAGCGGGAGCTTCGCCGAGGTATACTCGGCCGCCGACCCGAGCCGCAACCTGGCCTCGGGACCCGCAACCCAGGTCACTCTCGACCGCCGCAGCGGTGAGGTGATCGCGGTCAGCTAGTGCGCCGTCACTCGTGATTGTGAGGATGTGTCGTCGTCGCTCGAAGGGCCCACCTCGACAACGACGGTGACGGAGCAGCGCTCCGTCCTACGACGGCGACGGATGGG
>VGFB01000200.1 GCA_016869015.1 Armatimonadota bacterium | reverse complement strand
CGCCCGAAGGGCGGGCCATGCGCTGGGAAGGGGCGCTCGTTGTTTGAGCGCCCCTTCCCAGCGCGGACCCGGGGTCTGGGGCCCGTGGCCCCAGCGGGGTCTGGGGCAGAGCCCTAAGAGCCCATGAATAGCCCAGCCTAGCCGCCCCCTGCCGCAACCAGCGCCGCCTGCACGGCGAGGTCATGGGCGGGGGTGTAGGGGAGGGGCCTGCCCTCGCGGAGGCAGGCGGCGAGCTCCTCGAGGTCGTCGACGTACCGGTGGTACTCGGGCAGGTCGATCGCGTGCCAGCCCTCGGGGTGACCGTCGGGCGGGGTGCGGAATGAGACCTTCAGCGCGGGGGGTTCCAGCGGCTCGATGACGCAACTGCCCTCGGTGCCGTAGACCTCGAAGCGGCGGACCGGGAAGGGGTCGGTCTCCATCGCAGCGACCTCGAGGGTCGCGACGGCGCGGTCGTAGATGAACCAGGCGACGGTGTTGTCGGCGAGGTCATCCTCGAAGGGGCCGTCGTGGCGGCAGAATCCCTGGACCTGCTCCGGCGCGCCGAGCAGCAGCACCACCTGATCCAGGAGGTGGCAGCCCAGCTCGAACATCATCCCGCCCCGGAAGCGCGCCATCGCCGGACGACGCTCGGCGGGGATGTTCGTGCTCATTCGGCCGCGGATGAAGAAGAGGTCCCCCAGCCACCCCTGCGCCAGCGCCTCGCGAATGAAGCGGAACGCTGGGTTGTACCGGAACATGTAGCCCATCTGCACGATGAGACCGGCGCGCTGTGCGGCGGCGAAGAGCTCCGCCGCGCCGGCGACGTCTCCTCCGGCGGGCTTGTCCAGATGGATGGGCTTGCCGGCGGCGATGGCGGCCTGAGCGAGAGCGATGTTCTCGGCCACATCGCCCTCGACCGCCACCGCCTGCACGTCCGGGTGGGCCAGCAGCTCCTCCTGCGTCATCCACGTCACGCCCCGGAAGGAGGGGTGCTCACGTTGCCGCGCGAGCGCGGCCACGTCGGGCTCGCAGGCGCCGATGACGCGCCAACTGGACGCGGCCCGCAGCACATCCATCTTCCCCGCCGCGTGTGCGTGGGTGGTTCCGAGCATCGCGATGCCGAGAGGCTCAGGCATTGGGCCGTAGCTCCTTGCCCGGGCAAGCAGGCGAGAGTGACGGGCGCAGTCCGGCGCGATCCCGTTCGCCGAGCGCCCGATTGGGCCCTCTCCGGGCGTCTACCCCTCACCGGGGCCCTTCAGCACCACGAATCGCGCCTTCCGCAGGCCGAAGTCCCGGGCGCACCGGGCGCGCTCGGAACTCGCGAGCCAGGTGGAGTAGGTCGGCGTGTCCGCGGTGGCCGGCGAGGCGAGGTCGAACCAGTACGGGTCACGGCTCTCCGGGAAGCAGTCCTCCACGTGGGCGACGCCGTAGCCCTCGATCCAGAGCCACGCCCCCTTCCAGCGCTCCCAGCTCCCCAGCGTGCAGCTCGCGACCCCCGGGCGAACCATCGTACCGGTGCGCGTGGCGGTCCAGCGGCGCCAGGCGCTCCCGGCCTCGCGCGGGTGGTAGTACGAGACGCGGCAGGGCTGCGACGCGGCGCCCTGCTGCAGGGCCGCGCTTAGCAGGTCGATCTTCCATTGCGGCTGTTCGCCATACTCGCCCTGGAGCACGGCCAGAGCGTGCTTCTCGAACGGACTGCCTGTGGTGTGTAGTACGGGCGTTGCTCCTAAGAGAAGGCCTGCGGCCAGTGCTGCGTGCATTGCTCTCGACGACCGAACCCTGTTCGGTCCCTCCTTTGCGGCGAATGAGCGACTGGTGTCCGGCCCCCGTGTCTCGCCGCCCTGCCGCGCGGCCGCCATCCGAGCCCGCCCATGCGCGTGGCATGGCCGGCTCCGTCTCGCAGGGGACCGACATCGCGGCTTGGCGGATCAGCTCATGGGGTACGACTCAGAGGTGCTCCTCAACTGAAGCGCCCGGCGAACCATCCGCCGGGCTATCCTATCGGGAACCGTCCATCCTCACTCTCAACGGCCATACGAGCGCGGAGTATAGCTTTGGCGCACAAACTTGTCAAGCCACTCGCGAGGGCTACTTGATCTTCTTCGGCTTGCAGAGCTTCCCCTTACTGGTGTGAGTGGCCCCGCACTTGCTGCATTCGTAGGCGCCCGGTTTTTGGGGGGCCTTCTTCTTGCCCTTCATGCACATGCCGACTCTGCTCCTTCCCGGGCAGACCGGCCCAGCGTCTCCGCCCATGGGGAAGAACACCGCACCCTCGCGGGAGGCCTTCAGGGCGAGGCCCGGCCGTTCGCCGTCGTAGAGGCAGAGCGTGCTCTGCCTCTACGAGGACGCGCCCGTGTCGGGTGGGGCATGCCGGCGGGTCGGTGCGGGCAAGGCCAGAGCAAGCTCCGCGGACTCCCGCCTACGCCAGGAAGCTTGGCAGGGGCACGCTGAACGGCAGTCCGGCGAGGGCTGCGAGACCCAGGAGAACGCCGATCAGCCCGGGCACGAGCGAGACGCCGAACAGCCACCGGCGCTTGGTCAGGATCGTGATGGCCATCAGGGCGACCGACAGCGAGAGAAAGACCTCGGCGAGATCGAGCTTGTTCGCCGTCTCGTTGAGCGCATCCCGCGCCTGCTCGTGCCCCTCGGCGGTCCCCTTGATCTCCTTCTTCTCCCCCTCATAGCGCTCGATGGTCGCCTCGTAGCCCTGCACCATGCCGATCAGTTCACCCCGCGCCGCCGCTGACAGGCCCACGCCCCCCACCGCCATCTCGGCCTGCAGGTCATCGCGCTGCAGCTCGAACATGTACTGTTTCATGCTCTTGGCCTGGTACATGGCCCACTGGTCCATCGCGTCGGCGTTCTCCTGGATGATGGCGTAATCGGTGTTGTCGCCCTTCACCCCGCAGAAGGCCATGAAGGTGGCCAGCAACGCGATGGCCACCGCCGCAGCCGACACCAGGCGGTCCTCGGCCCCCTCCGCGGCCTCCTGCGCGACATCAATGGCATCTTCCATGGCGGGCTCCCGACCGTGGCGTTGGTGAACCTGCGGGAGTTCCCCGCCCTCCTCGGCAGCACCTACCGCGCAGCCCGGTGCATGTGGCGGCGCGCCTTCCAGCGTCTCCTGCTGCGCCGCTAGTGGCGCGTCAGCCGTGATTGTCTGGATTGGTGGACGGCCCGTTCCGCACGCCCATCCGTCGCCGTCGCCGTCGTAGGACGGAGCGCTGCTCCGTCACCGTCGTTGTCGTAGGACGGAGCGCTGCTCCGTCACGGTCGTTGGGCCCTTCCAGCGACGACGACACATCCTCACAATCACGAGTGACGGCGCACTAGCCATAACCCACATCTGGGGGGCTATGTGCCGTTGGGCCAAGCCGTCAGCCCCGTAGGGGCGACCGATGGCTAGCCGTGGGCGCCAGCCCACGGAACAGGGCCTTACCTTCCTCTCCGGCCCCGAAGGGGGCCGGCGGGACCACCGAACAGCCCTCCGGCCACCTACGGGGCCGGAACCGAAGGGAGGGCTCGAGGCCGTGGGTTTCACCCACGGCTATCCACCAGTCGTCCCCTTCGGGGACTGAACGACCTCGGTCCCGCACTCGCGGATAGCCGTCCGTCGTTGCCGTGCCGTCCCCTTCCGTGTGTTCCGTGTATTCCGTGGTTCCCTCGCCGTCGCCGTGCCGTTCCCTGGGACCGCAGGGCGTCTCGCCTGCTGGCCAGGCTGGTGGTGGCCCCGGTGTGGCAGCCGTCGCCGTTCTCCCCTCTCCCTTCAGGAGAGGGGCCGGGGGTGAGGTCTCCACCGCGCCGTTCGTCGTTGCCGTGCGAGTCGCCGTCGTAGGACGGAGCGCTGCTCCGTCACCATCGTTGTCGAGGTGGGCGCTTCGAGCGACGACGACACATCCTCACAATCACGAGTGACGGCGCACTAGTCGCGTCAGCCGTGATTCGGGCAGTTGCCGTCTGTCGTCGTGGGTCGGCTCACCAGAGCCGACAGAGCCTTCAGATCAATGCCGGACGACGTCGGCTCTGGTGAGCCGACCCACGACGACCCAAGGCTTCACGGCTGACAGGCTAGAACAATAGCTTTCGAGATACAAATGCTTGACACACAAAACGTTTTTCCCTAGTATCGCTTCATGGCGACTACTGAGTCAGCCTGGATCACCGTTCGCGAGGCCGCGGCGGAGCTGGGATGCACTGACACCTGGGTGCGAGACCTGGTGCGGCGCGCGCGACTCCGCTCGAAGCGGGAGTACGGCCGGACCGTAGTCAGCCGGGCGGACGTACTGCACCGCAAGGCGTGTCCGTCTCCACCGGGACGCCCGCTCGGCGCCCGAAGGTCGGCGTCGTCTGCCGTCGCCGAGGCCCGGCGGGCCATCCGCGATGCGGTGGTTGGGGCCGGAGCAGGACACGTTGAGTTCAGCGCTGAGGCGCTCGATCGCGCCTATCAGTTGCTGGTTGCGGCCGACCCTCACCGGAAGTCGGGCTCGCTCTGCGGGGCGCTGTCGGTCGGCTTTCAGGTGAGGGGTGAGGACTACGAGGATGCGCCAAGCGACGACTGAGCCGCACGCCCCCGGAAGGCAGACGCTGCCCACGAGCGTGTACCTGGACACGCAGTTCCTGTTCGCCTACCTGGTCGAGGAGGACGAGGACCACGTGGCCGCCGCCGCGCTGGGCCGACGCCTGGAGGCACTGGCGGAGGGAGGGCATGTCCGGGTCTTCCACTCGGCCATCGTGCTGAATGAGCTTGCCTGGAAGCTCGCGGGCGTTCTCCACGACCGCGACGCCGGGCAGGGGCAGACGTGGCGGCGACTCAGCGATCGCGGGAAGGGCGACGCGTACCGACAATGCTGCGCGGAGGTCGCGGTGTGGCTGCAGCGGTTGCTGGAGCAGCCGTGGCTCTCGGTGTTGTCGGCGGACGAGGAGGTCTGCCGCGAACTGCCGGTCATCACGGCAGAGCGCGGGCTGCGGCCGGCGGACGCTTGTCATGTCGCCTGCGCAGCTCGACACGGCGTGCAAGCCATCGTGACCAACGACCGCCACTTCACCGCACTCACCGACCTGCCACTGGAGGTACTGACGTACCAGACGTAGTCCAGCATGGCGTGCCCTCAAGCCGCGCTTCCCGCGGCGTCCGCAAGCGGGCATCGCACACGGGTCTCCACCGCGACGAGAGTCCGAGGTCTTACGCGTACATGCCCCTGCACCTCTCCACGTAGTACGCGAACGCTTCGAGCGACACGTCCGGGGGGATGTGGTGGTCGGCGCTGGGGAGGTAGCCGCCGCGGGTGAACATGAACGGGAGCTTCGCCTCGAGTTCGGCGTCGATGGCGTCCCTACCGAGGGCGAGGGCGCGCTTGTCGATCCCGCCGAGGATGCGCAGGCGCGGGTGCGCCTCCCGGACACGGCGCACGTCGTGCCCGGCGGCGACCTCGAAGGGCAGGAGGCCGTCGACGCCGACCTCGGTGAAGAGCGGGATGAGCTGCGTGATGTCGCCGTCGCTGTCCAGCAGGATGAGCCGGATCCCGTGCGCGCGCAGGAAGTCGAAGAGCTCGCGGTAGTAGGGCAGCATGAACTCGCGCACCATCGCCGGGCCGATCAGCGGGCCGCTCTTGTAGGCCATGTCCTCCCAGATGAACGCGAAGTCGAACTCGACCTCCTGCAGCTCCCGCTCCATCGCGGTCCGCAGGAAGTCGAGATGGTGGCGGTTCATCGCGTGAAGCAGGGCGGGGTCATCGTGATAGGCGAGGAGCAGGTTCTCGACACCCATCAGCGCCCGCGCCCACCCGAAGAAGCCCACCTCACAGCAGCCGCAGGTCAGCAGATGGTCCCGCGTCCTCCAGGCCTCGATGCGCTGGGGCCAGTCGGCCGGGTAGCGCTCGGGCGAGTGCGGATCGAGGCGCTCAACGACCGCGTCCCAGTCCCTCCGCGTCTTCACCGGGAACTCGAGCCACTGGGGCATCGAGAGCTCGTCTTTCCGGCGCCGCACGATCACGCCGTCCCACTGCCGCTGGACGAAGGTCTCGCCCTCGTCGCGCAGGAGCTCCGTCTCGAAGTGCGGCCACAGCCCCATGTTCACGGGCGCGTGCTCGTACCAGGTCAGCCCGAAGTGCTCCCAGGGTTGCACGCCCTCGGGCAAGCCCTCCCGCCGCCAGCGCTCGAGGGTCGCGGGCCAGTAGCCCCACTCGAACTGCGGGAGGAAGTCGGCGCGCTCGAAGTTCATGATGGCCCGAAAGGCCTCGCGGAAGGACATGTGAGGAATCCTCAGCAACGGCGTCGGGACTGGAGTCCCGACCCACGGGATGGTCGTCAGTCCCCGGCAGGTCGCCAGCTCAGGAAGTAGACGGCGCCGTCAAGGTTGGTGAGCTGTCGCGGTTCGCCGCCCTCGGCGGACACGGTGAACAGCTGCGGGTACTTGCCCACGAAGGACACGAAGGCGATCTGCGAGCTGTCCGGGCTGAAGCGCACGCGCCCGCAGGGCGTGCCGCGGAAGGTCAGTTGTCGCTGTCCGCTGCCGTCGATCCCCATGACCCACACGTTGGGAACCCCGTCGCGGACGGCGATGTAGGCGATGCGCGTGCCGTCGGGCGAGAGGTGCGGCGCGTCGGTAGAGCCATGCCGGTCCTGCGGCGAGAGCCGGAACTCCACGTAGCCGTTGCCCTCGGTCAGGCGGCGGAGGTCGGTCCCGTCGGCGCCGATCCGGTACACGTCGCCATCCCGACGGATGAAGACGATGGCGCGACCGTCGGGCGTGAACTGCGGCGCAAAGGACTCCGGATGGTCGGGGGTCAGCAGGATCGGCTCGCCCTGAGGCAGCGGCGCCAGCAGAAGGCGGTAGTCCCGCGCCGGTCCGGAGAATGCGACCGCGTCCCCGGCGGGGTTCAGGGCGGCCATGTACGTGTACCCCAGCTCGGGCGCCACGAGGCGCGGCGCGGAGCCGTCGGCGTTCGCCACCACGACGTTCCCGACCGCGCCGTCGTGGACCGTGTAAGCGATGCGGCTCCCATCGGCCGAGGGCGCGTAGCCGTAGGCGTCCAGCCAGCGCGAGCCGAGGAACTCGTCGGGCGCCAGACCGGTCACCTCGCCGCCGTCCGGGCGACAGCGGTAGATGCGGTAGTGCCCCGGCGCGTTCGACTGGA
>VGFB01000199.1 GCA_016869015.1 Armatimonadota bacterium | reverse complement strand
CCGCTCGGCACTCCTGAAGGAGCTTGTCGTCCTCCCCGCGCGTGGCCGGGTCCTTGTCCGCCGCCCAAGGGTCATCATGGATGTCCCCGAAGATGCCGGAGACGAAGGCGCCCGAGAACCCTCGCGCCTTCCACTCGGCGGCGCGGTCGGCCCAGGACTGCAGGTGCGCGTCGAAGTAGACGAGCTTGGGCTGCTTCGGGAGAGGGCGAGCGTCGGGGACCACCTTGAAGGCCGGCTGCTCGCTGGGCGTCAGCGAGACGTCATCGAACCAGATCGTGCCCGGCTTGCCCGAGGCATTCTGGATGTTGATCTCCGCCCGCTCGATCCGCTCCAGGATCGTGTTGATATAGGTGACCTTGGTCCATTCGTCGGAGACCGGGTACGGCCGGGAGTAGGCGGTCGCGAGGTAGCACCGCACCATGCCCGTCTCTCCCGGCGCCGCCCTGGCCCAGAAGGTCAGGGCGTAGCTGCCCGCCGGCAGCAGCACGTGGGTGTAGACTCCCATCCGCGCGGAGCCGCTCGTGTTCGCTCCGGCGATCGACGCTTTCCCCAAGCGAACCACGGCGGTGTCGAGGGACGTCTCGCCCGGGCTGCCCTCCGGGCCCCAGTTGTAGATGCTCCAGCCGCTGGGCCAGTTGTTCGCATCCAGCGTCTCGAAGCCCGCGTTGGCGATGAGGTTGTCGGCGGCCGGAGCGGAGACGGCGCTCAAAGCGGCGACCACGAGCATGGCGAGGCGCATGGGGTTCACCTGTAGCGAGTCTGGTCACATCGGACGGTAGTTCGGGCAAAGGTGTCCGCCCCCTCCTGCGGTAGGTGCAACGCTCGGGCCTGCCGAAGACTGTCGGTGTGCTGTCAACGAGACCCGGGAGATGACGGATGGGCCGACAGCGCCGCCTCGACATGGACTGGACCGCGATTCGCTGCGGGCTGGGCGGGCTGCTGCTGATCGCCGTCGTGGGCGCAATGATCGGCTGGGCGGGGTTCGTGGTGGCCGAGCGGATGCGCAAGGCCGACGCCGCCCGGAGGCTTGAGGGCGCGTGGTCGGCCGGGAAGGGCGCCGGGTTCCGCTTCGCGTTCGGCCGAGGCGCCGAAGGGACCGTGGAGGGCCGGGGCGCGGATGTGAGGTTCACTGAGCGGGTGTGCGTCGTCTGGAGGCGCGAGCAGGAGGCCGTCATCGCCATCGGCCCCGACCGGCGCCGCTCCGACCTGTACCTGGTCACCTTCACCGCCAACCCCGACCGGGGCACCATGCGCGGCGAGGGCGAGCAGTCGGGCACGCTCACGCTGCTCCGACAGACGGGCTCGCCGGCCCGCTGAGGGGCCTCAGGGGACCAGGGCGATGAGGCTGAGGTTGCGCACCTGAACCTCGGCCGCGAAGGTCCCAGGCAGCTCCCAGCCGATGGAGATCCCCCCGAGGCGGTAGTCGGCAAGGTTGCGGGAATCGGTCAGGAACTCGCGGTCCCAGGCGGCCTGCAGGGCGTCGCGGACGATCGGCAGGAGGTCGGCGGCGAAGGTGACCCACTCGCCGTCGTGGAGGCTGCGCGTCGCGAGCCGCTCCCCCGAGGCCGCGAAGATGAGCTTCTGGTGCGCCTGATCGGGGGCGATGAAGGGCTGGGGGATCGGCTGGCGGTCGTCGTACTGCACCAGGTTCAGCCACAGGAAGTCGCCGTAGCCGGGCGACTTTCGGTTCAGGTTCTGCACGGTGATCGTGGTGATGAACTGCGCCGCGTGGAGGCTCGCGAAGTAGCCCTGGCCCGTGTGGTTCTCGCAGCGGTTCAGCCTCGCTTCCAGCCTGAAGGCGAGCGACTGCATCTCCGCGACGCTCGGCGAGCTCTCCAGCTGTTGGCCGACCAGGAGGTGAGGCCAGTCCTGACCGAGCTTCCTTGGCCCGTCGGGGTACTCCAGCCGCGCATCGGCCGCCAGGGACAGGTCGCCCTCCTCGCTGCCCGGCGGACCGATGGTGATCGTCTTCGCCTCGTTCGCGAACCGCACCGCGCCCGACGGCAGCCCCTCAGCTACCGCGTCATGGATCGAGTACCGACTGCTCCACTGCGCGAGGCTCCAGACGGGCTCGCCGTCGCAGTCCTCCCACTGCAGCTTCCCCACCACGACGCGCTTGCCGGGAGTCGGGTCTTGCACCTCGAAGCCCCGCGCGAACCGGGGGTCGCGAATGAGCTCCCGCCCGGTGGCGCAAGCGGAACGGCCGATCAGCACGAGCGGAAGAGCGATGGCGATCATCGTGGCTCCCTATCGTGGGCGGACACCTACGCTTCCGGCCAGTCAATGGCGAGGGCGGCCTCGATCGCTGCGACGGCTCGGACCTCGGCCTCGCGAGCCTTGGTCAGCGCCTGACAGGCGTCGTCAATCGCAATGGGGTCGGCGACGGCCTCGTCATCACCCGGAGGGAAGGGAAAGAGGCGGGCGACGGCGTCCAGGGCCTCCGCGCACTCCTGATAGGCGATGACTGCACCGTCCAGGGGCGCCTCGGCGTGGACGTTGCGGTCCCGCAACCGCGTGACGAAGTCCCTGGCGAACTGCTTCGCGTTGCCGAAGCACTGCGCGCAGTAGCTGTTGCCAAAGCGCTTTGCGTGACCGCCCTGAAGCGCCCGGATCCACCGGTCGTAGGCCTCCAGCCCGAAACGGTGTTCGGGCCGGTCCGGCCGACGGTGGAGGAAGGTCAGGGCATTCACCAGGGCGGCGCGGTCCCCCTCGATCCGCGAGACGGTCGCGCTTGAGGGGAAGGCGAGGAGGTACGGGCCGCCCGGGTCGCTGGACTCCGCATGGGGCATCCGCAGTTCCTGCCCGCCGTCTCCCGACCAGCGATAGAGGTACTCGTCGCCCTCGTAGCCCACGACGGCGGCGAACTCCGGCATCGTGATGCCCCAGAGAACCACAGGCCTCCCGGCGTCGATCTCGCGCGTTGCGATCCGGAATCGCTCATCCTCGGCGGCGACCCAGTCGGGCTCATCGCCCCGGGGGCCCATCTGGAACTCGGTCGTCGCACGGCCCAGCCGGCGGCAGCCCGCAGACAACTGCTCCCACGGCAGCGTGGTCGGGCCTTCCACCCCGGCGACCGACGTGATGCACATGTGGAAGGCGTAGCCGCTCTGACCCGCGACCTCGACGTTGTCGGACTCACAGCCAAGGGCCCTTAGACAGGCGTTTGCCGCCGTCACCCAGGTCAGCCAGCTGGGCGCGATCTCGACCGGCATCGGGACGCGTACTGCGCCGTCGCCTTGGGTAACGGTCCCCGTCGCCAGGCCCGCACCCGCCGCAGCCGCCGCCGAGACGAAGCTACGTCGCTTCACGCACAGTTCTCCTTCAGACCCCCGGCGAGCGGCAGGGCCCTCGGCCGATCACTCCGGGTTGCCGCCCTCGTCGCAGGTCCGGCGGAAGTTGCGGGTGCACCAGCCGCTGGGCACGTCGACGACGATGCTGGCGGGTCTGGCCGGGCAGGTGTTCAGGTAGACGTACCACTTGCCCGGCAGCGGGAGCGAGACCGTGTAGGTGCCGTTCGCCGCGGTGTTGAACGGCCCCTCGGTGTGCTGACCGTCTTCGTGATCGAAGCGCATGACCTGGCTTTGCGTCACGGCCGTCCCGTCGGACTTCCGCGCCTTGCCCGTCAGGTTCATGATCCTGCACGTCGTGCACATGCCCATGTCCCCCATCCGGATGTGGTCGTGCAGCCCGGCTCAGTACATCGGCGATGGCCCCAGCGCGGCGATGTTGCGGATCCACTGGTCGACCTGGAACGCCCGCGCGGCGGCCGAGGCGCCCACTTCGACGTCCGGTCCGCCAATGGGTGTCAGCGTCCCCTGCCCGTCCGCCGACCAGGTGAGCAGCGCGACGAGCTTGCCTCTCTCGGAGAGCGTCCCCGAGCCCGCGAGCTCCCCGTCTAGCCTGAAGCTCCCCGTGATGCCGTCCGGAGCTGAGAGCGCCCAGTTCGTCCACCCCTCCGCGTCGGTTCCCAGCACCGCGAACGTATGCGTGTAACCTGCACCGTGGCTCAGCGCCCCGGCGATGCCTGTCTCGTGAACGGGGCGGAAGGGCGCACCCGCCACGGACTGCAAGGGAACCTCAAACCGCAGTTCCGACCCGTTGTTGGGCTGCAGGTCCACCGCGTCGCGGTTGAGGTTGCGGTCGTGGCGAAACTGCATCGAGTGACCGTCGGCCAGCGTGGCCCTTCCCTCCTCGTACCGGTCGTAGGGAGCGCCCGCCGTGCTGATGCCCACCTCGTACCTCAGCCGGTGCCCGTCCCACAGCGTCTCGTCGACATCCTGCTTCACCCAGCCCGGCTCTCGCCGCGCCACGCCCCAACGGACGGTCTTCTGCTGCCCGTCGGGGAAGGTCACCTCCTGCGACCCGGAGCCATCGGCGAGCTGGAAGACATCGATCTCGGTGCAGTCCGACAGGCGCAGGCGCATCCGGGTCGAGCCCGGCGGGTCGCCCGGCTGGCGCTTCAGCCGCTGCGCCGACGTCTGGCACGGGTTCTTGGGGGGTGTCGGGTAGAGGATCGCCAACCAACGCTTGACGTGGAGCAGCGCGGTGAGGTGGTCGCGGGCAACCGCTTCCAGCGTGCCCAACCGGGCGGAGCGCGCCGGAGCACCAGCCCCGGAGCAGCCCCCCAGCGTCACGACCGACAGCAACACGACAGCCTGCGCCGCCTGCTTCACCGGAATCCCCCCTACGCTCCGTGCAGGTAGCACAGCCGCATCGCTGTGTGATCGTCCCTCGCGCCCTCATCTTCGGGGCTGGCCTTCGCCGTCGTCCCCGGGATTCCTGCCGGGACGCGTGTCTCCGTCGCTACTCCCGCGCCCGGATCCAGTCGACCTCCAGCGTTGTGCCCGCCGGGACGCCGCCGGGCTCCACATCGAGACGCAGCGCGATGATCGACCCGCGCCAGAGGGCGTGACCGGAGAGGTCGAACGTGATCTCGTGCCACTCCCCGTCGGCCGGGCAGTCGGCATGGACCTCCTTGTCGGGGCCCCAGTGCGGGGAGCCGGTCGCGCGCCAGAACAGCCCGACGCCCTCCCCGGCGCTCAGGCGGACGCGCGCCGCCAGCTGCTTGCTCGCGATCGCGCTGATCCCGGCGGGGCCGCTCAGCGCGTAGGGGTCCTCTCCGGTGACGGTGATCCTGAGCTTCCCGTCCTCGGCGGCGACCCCGCATGAGTTCGCGGCTTCCCAGCCCTCCGGCCCCTTCTCGAAGGCCCAGCTCGACCGAGCCTCCGGCGCCGGCGGCAGTTGGCGGACCAGCCTCGACAGGCTGACCTTGGCCCGGCCCTCAGCGTCGGTCCTCACGCCCAGCACAAGGATGTTCAGCTCCGCATCGTGCGTCCAGCCCGTCTCACCGGGCGGCAGGCTCTCGCGCCGCTCAAGCGCCTCCCCGTTGCCCAGCAGCTCCGCGGCTTCCCCGACGGTCACTGGCGCGACGGTCGCGTAGACCACCTCGCTCGGCAGGTACTTCAGGTCCGCCCGCAGCCCCCCGTCATCCAGGCGCGCTACCAGGTCGCACGGCGCGGCCACATGCAGAAGCCCGCCCGGCGCCTTCAGCGGGACCGCCCGCAGGCCCGGGTCGAGGCCGCGCAGCGCCAATAGGTTCACCTGGATGTCTTCCGGGTTGATGTGCACGCCATTCCGATGCGTGAACCACTGACCATAGCTGTCGGGGTAGGTTCCCACCAGCTCCGGAGGGCCCTCCCACGGCCACTGCTGGTGCATCGCGCTGACGGTCATGCCCTCGACCTGCTTGCGCCAGAGGTCGTTGCCATCGAACCGCAGTAGCTCCTGGAGGCCGTAGGCGTACACCAGCCCGCACCACTGCACCGGCAGCCCGAGCCAGGAGTGCGTGAAGTACGTGCTCCCGAAGACCGGGATGCTGGCGTACCGCATTCCCGGCCGCTCACCGTCGTCCCAGGTGTACTGGAAGGGCAGGCCGGTCCGGGCCCACAGGCGCGCCTCATCCAGCCACTTCGCCTCGCCGGTCGCCATGTAGGTCCACACGTAGGCGCGCACCGCGTACGCGGAGGCGAGGACGTCGGGCTCCATGATCGGGCACTCCCAGCCCTGCGCGCCCCGCGGTACGCGATACTGCTCCATGTGCTTCAGCGCCGCCTCGAGGGCGGTCTCGGCGTCCCGGTCCCCGCTGATCGCCACCCACTTCGCCAGCAGATAGGCGTTCCGCGCGGCAATCCCCATGACCCGCGTGCCTGCCTCGCCGAGCGTCTCCCGACTCTCATCCGGGTAGTAGCCCCAGCCGCCGTCGGCCTCCTGGCTGTCCGCGCTCGAGTGGGCGGTATCGCGCATGCCCGTCAGGGCCTCGGGCAGGTGGCCCCAGTGGTAGGGGAACTCCCAGGCCATGATGTGGCAGGCCGCGCTGCTGGTGAGGCCGGAAGCCCCCTGCTCGCGGAGCGTCTTCTCCGCGATGAGCTCCACCCGGTCCAGCACTTCAGCCTTGGCATCCCCTTGAGCCACGGCCCGACCGTCCATGAGCATCAGCGTCGCGAACCCGGGCGCGTTGCCCTTGCCCGAGCCCACGTAGTGCAGACTGGTCTGCGTCGCTTCATCCCAGACCGACCTCAGGAAGCCGTGGCGGCAGAGCGCCATCTCGTCCTCGAAGGAGCGCGGCGCGGCTTCGGCCTCCGGGTAAGTCACGACGCCCGCCGCCTCGAGGATCGCGGTGGCATCGGGCTCGGGGACGGTGACGATGATCCGCTGGGTCAGCGTCCACGAGTCGCCCGCTTCGAGGGTCAGCGGTTCGGTTGCCCGATCCGCGCTCTCGGGGATGAACTCGGGCACAGAGGGCAGCCCGAGCTGCAGGAGGTGGCTATCCTGCTGGTTCAGGAAGTCGGGCGAGGCGAACCGGAGGGCGGGCTGGGTGTGCTCGCCATCCCACTGCTGGTTCGGGTCCCACGCCACCGCGACCACGGGGCCGCCGTCGCGCGTCTCGACCATCATCAGCGGGACCGTGACCTTGAACCGGTGGGGCGTCCAGCGCTGGTTCAGGGGCGGCGCGAAGTCGCGCGTGCTGGAGCTGCGCTCGTCGCCCTCCAGGTACTCCAGCCCCGGCAGGATCGCGACGCCCTTCCCGGCGCCCGTGTTGCGGTCGCCGGCGTGGACCGCCGGGCCCCAGAGCGCCGCA
>VGFB01000198.1 GCA_016869015.1 Armatimonadota bacterium | reverse complement strand
GCTCGCCCTCAAGACCGCTCCGACCAGCGGCGGAAAGTGCGCGCTCCTGGCGCGCGTCACCAAGCTGGGCACGGCTGCGGACGCCCCCGCGGTCTTCCCGTTCCTCGCCGACCGCGACCGGTCCGTACGGGAAGCCGCCGGCCGGTGTCTGTCCAGGATGAGCGCCCCGCAGGGTCCCAGCGGAGCTCCGGCGACGGACGTGCTCGACGCGGCGACCAGGGACCCCAACCCCGAGGTGCGTCTGGAGGCCCTCCGGTTGCTCGGTCGGACGACCGGGCCCGAGTTCGAGGAGGCGCTGGGCGCCGCGGCAGAGGCCGGATCGATGGAGGCGAAAGCCAGGGCAGCGGAGCTCTACCTGGACCTCGGAGACCGGCAATGGAAGGCGGCCCAAGACGCGCCGCTTGAGGCGTATGCCCAGGCCCTCGATCTGGCGACTACCGATGAGGTCCACTCCCGGGCGCTGCGCGCGCTCGCCGCTCTGGCCACGGCCAGGCCACCGGCCAAGGAGAGTTTCGTCCACAACGACGCCCTCGTGCAAGCCGCCCAGGCCGCCCGCGCGGACGCCGCCCGTCGCCGGGACGAGCGCGCCCAGGCGGCGGAGGCCTTGGAGGCGGCGGGCAAGGACTCCGACCCGAGGGTGCGCTGGGAGGCCCTCCGGCGGCTCGGCCGCGTGAACGGGCCCGAGGCGGAGGAGACGCTCCGTGCGCTCGGGGCGACCGGAACGGTGCCGGAGCTGGCGAGCGTCGCGGAGGTGTACCTCGAACTCGGCAACGAGCGCTGGAGAGCAGCCCGGGACGTGCCCCTCGACGCCTACGCGCGAGCCCTCGACCTCGCGGCGGCTGACCACATGCGCCACCAGGCACTGAATGCGCTCGCGGTCCTTGGCCGGGCCACCCCTCCGACCGATGGACGGGCCGGCCCGATTCGGTCCGTCCGAGAGGCCGCGCTGGCCGCGTACGTGACTGCCGCCGGTCGGATCGCCGATCAGGGCCAGGCCGAGCGCGCCGTGGGGATGCTGCGCAAGGTCCTCGACCTGGATGCTACCCGCCAGACGCGGGCGGCGGCCACCGCCAAGCTCCGCGAGCTCGGGGTGGACATCGACCCGGCGGCGTTAGTCGGGTTCGTGACGCACTGGTGGGTGATCGGCCCCTTCCCCGGACACGACATCGCCCGAGAGTACCCGCCCGAGCGGGGAGTGGACCTGGCGGCCGAGATCAACGGGCTGAAGTGGGTGAAGCACCATACCCCCGATGTGTCCGGCCTCGTGGACCTCAACTCCTTCGTGCAGCCCGATCGGGACGTGACCGCCTACCTCTACGCTGAGGTGACGGTCGACCGCGACCACGCGGTACTCCTCAAGACGGGCAGCGACGACAATGAGAAGATCTGGCTGAATGGCCAGGTCATCTACACATACCCCGACAACCGCTCCATCACCATCGACGACAACACCGTGAACGCCCAACTCGTCGCCGGGCGCAACGGGATTCTCGTGAAGGTGGGGAACGACGGGCTCGGCTGGCTGGTTTGTCTCCGCATCACCGATCCTGACGGCCGGCCGTTGGACTTCATCCAGAGGACGGACTGACGGGAAGGCCGGGAGGGAAACGCGTCGGGGTCTACGGCATGAACTGCACGATCCCTTGGGGGTTGCTGACGGAGTAGGTCTGGAAGTCGATGCCGGCGGCGGCGAGCGTCTCGGCGGTGATCTTGTACCAGCCGTATTCCATCAGCTCCAAGGCGATCAGCGCGCGAGGGCAGGTTCCCTGCCGCCCTCCTATGGCCTCCAAGGCCTGGACCATGTTGCGGGTCTGCCAGTCGCCGTCGGTGGCCTCGGGGATGCCCGCCGGGCGCGCTTCGGCCTCCCGATGGTGCCAGCCGTGCACGAGGGAGGCAAAGACCACGAGATCGACCTGTCCCACGTCGAAGCGCTCAAAGACGCGCGGCACGTCGGTGCACGTCACGGCGGTGTAGACCGCATAGCCCCGGCGCACCAGGGCCGCGGCGTGCCCCAGGTTGAGCGGCCGGTAGTCGGAGATCACCAGGATCGTCCCGCGGGGCTCGCACTTGGGTAGGTGCCGCTCCACGGGGTCGACGTGCGCGCCGGGCATCAAGGGGCCTCCCTCTCCAAGAGCCGCCGCGGTCAAGGCCGCCGTCGTCGATTGCCACTTCGCCGCCGGGCTCAGCCTCGCCTGCTCACCGTCAGCGAGTGTGTCTGTCCCTCCCGCGCCGTGAACTCCAGGACGCCGTCCTCATCGGTGCGGCCGCCTGGCACGTGGAGCCGCGAGGCCTGCGGCGGGCGCACGCGGCAGGGGCCGTCGCGGCGAGAGTGGATGGTGACCGATGTGAGAGCCCCCGCGCTCCACGCGAGGTCGACCACATGGCCTCCTCGGGCGCAGAGACCGGAGGCGGCGCCGCTCGACCACGCCGCGGGGAGCGCGGGCAGCAGGCTGATCTCCCCGTCATGGCTCTGGAGCAGCATCTCCGCGATTCCCGACGTGGCGCCGAAGTTGCCGTCAATCTGGAAGGGCGGGTGGGTGTCAAAGAGGTTGGGCAGGGTGTTGCCCGCCAGCGCCTCGATCAGCATCTTGTGGGCGTGATCTCCGTCGAGCAGGCGGGCCCAGAAGTTGATCTTCCAGGCCTTGCTCCAGCCCGTGCCGCCATCGCCGCGGAACAGCAGGGACTGCTTCGCCGCGGCAGCGAGTTCCGGCGCGCGACGGGGGGTGATCTCCGCGCCGGGATGCAGGCCCCAGAGGTGGGAGACGTGGCGGTGCTGCTCGTGCGGGTCGTCTCGGTCCTCGAGCCACTCCTGAAGCTGCCCGTACCTGCCGATCTGGTTGGGCGCGATCCGCCCCCGGAGCTCCGCCAACCGCGCCGCGAACTGGGCATCCACGCCCAGAATCCGCGCGGCCTCGATGGTCGCGTCAAACAGACTGCGGATGATCTGGTGGTCCATTGTCGGACCGGCGACGAGGCCGCCGATCTCCGGTGAGTTCGACGGCGTGCTGATCAGCCATCGGGTTTTGGGGTCCTCGCTGAGGAACTGAGAGTAGAAGAGCGCGGCCTCGCGCATGATCGGGTACGCGCGCCGACGCAGGAAGCCCTCATCGAGAGTGAACAGATACCGCTCCCACAGGTGCCGGCAGAGCCACCCGCTGCCGGAGACCCAGATGCCGTGGTTCGAGTGGTTGATGGGCGCGGAGCCGCGCCACAGATCGGCGTTGTGGTGGAAGACCCAGCCGTCGCAGTCGTAGTGTGCCCGCGCCGTGTTCCGCCCGGTCTGCACGAGGCCGTCGATGAGGTCGAAGAGCGGCTCGTGACACTCGGAGAGGTTCGCGGTCTCCGCCGGCCAGTAGTTCATCTCCGTGTTGATGTTGGTGGTCCACTTGCTGCCCCACGGCGGGTCAAGCTCCTGGTTCCAGACGCCCTGGAGGTTGGCGGGCTGGTCGCCGGGGCGACTGCTGGCGATCAACAGGTAGCGCCCGTACTGGAAAAAGAGCGCGGCGAGGGCCGGGTCGGGCTGCCGAGCCACGACCCCCAGTCGCTCATTGGTCGGCAGGTCGGCGGAGTCGGTTCGTCCAAGGTCAAGGGCGACGCGGCGGAAGAGGGACCGGTGGTCGTCCATGTGTCGGTCGAGCAGCGCCGCGAAGCCACGGGCCTCGGCCCGTTGCAGGTCCTCGGCGCAGCGTGCCGCGGGGTCGGCGCCGATGTCGCGGAAGTTGAGGAAGCTGGTGGCCGCCACGAGCCGGAGCGTCACGGCGTCCGCGCCTTGGACGCGCAACGCCTCTCCGTCGGCCTGCACCGCCCCGCCCTCTGCCTGTACGGACACGCGCGCCTCGAACCGGAGGCCATCGGGTTGGACCTGCCCGGCGACGGCGAGGGTGCGGGCATCCACGGCGCGGGTCTGCGCGGAAGGGTGAGGACTGGTGAGGCGAACGGTGAGGTCGACGGCGGCGGGCCGATCGGCGGAGACCCGAACGACGACGGCCCGGTCCGGATGGCCGGCAAAGACCTGGCGGGTGTACGTCGTCTCGCCCGCTCGGTAGGTGGTGGTGGCGACCGCGGAGTCGAGATCCAGATCGCGGCGGTAGCCCTCGACCTCGCTCACGTCCGGGAACCGCAGCCACAGATCGCCGAACGGCTGGTAGGCCATCTGACCAAGAGGGACGCTCATGAACTCGCGCATGGCGAGATCCTCGGCTTCGGCCTGCCGGCCCTCGAAGAGCAGACCCCGGATCTCAGGGAGAAGGCGCGCCGCGCCCTCGTGGCGGTACTCGTGCGGCTTGCCCTGCCAAAGCGTGTCCTCGTTGAACTGGATGCGCTCTTCAGGGACCCCGCCGAAGACCATCGCGCCCAGTCGGCCGCTGCCGATGGGCAGCGCCTCGACCCACTCCTGCGCGGGGCGGCGGTACCAGAGCACAAGATCGCCATCGGGCCGCTGCGCCTCGGCCGTGAACTCGGGAGTCACCGTGGCCTCCGTGAACGTGGCTTGCTGCAACATCGCGCTGGACGTCGCTCCGGTCTGCGCCCATGCGGGGTCATCGCCGGCTCGGATGAGCCAGGTCCCCTCCAGCGACATCCAGCCGCGCTCGCAGTCGATCCGGAGCGGGCCGCGGACGAGCCCTCCCGCTCCGCCGCCGTCGTAGACGCGGGCCGCCAGCGTGGCGGCTCGCCCGGGGTCGAGGCGGTTCGGCGCGATCTCGTAGTGCCGTTGCGGCCCGGAGAGGCCGCGGTACTGAGGCGGCATGTCGCCGGTGCGCCCGATGAGGGCGCCGTCGAGGAAGACCTCGTCGCAGTCGTCGATGGCCCCGAGCGAGAGCCGCAGCGGGAGGCCGGCCCATTGGGCTGGAATGACCGCCGCGCAGAGGTACCAGGCGAAGCCGTCGTGCTCCCGCAGCCCGTTGACGCCCGAGGCCTCCCAGGCGCCGGGAGCCCGGATGGGCGACCAGTCGGCCTGAGCGTCCGCCGACGGCAGTGGCAGGAGGGCGGCGAGGAGCCAGACCATGCTCCGATCCTACCTCTCGAGGCGCGCGGCTGCCAGCGCGCTCGCCTGGCGCCCGGCGGCATTCCGGGCCACGATGCGGACGAGGTAGGCGCCCGCAGGAGCCGCCGTGCCCTGGTGTGTGCGACCGGTCCACGCGACGCGCTGAAGGCCGGGCCCGGCGGTCCGGGCTTCCTGCAGCACCGCCACAACGCGGCCGCCCAGGTTCAGCACCTCCACGGTCACCGCGGCGGGGGCGGTGAGGTTGAACGCGATCTCGGCGCCCCGGGCCGTCGGCTGCGCGACGGCCCCTGTTACCGCGAGGAGGGCGTCCCCGGGGCTGCCGGTCGGCGTGCCTCCGCCCTGGAGCGGGACGTAGTCGACCCGGCCGCAGGAGGCGTCGTCGAGCTGGTCGTAGATCTTCGCGTCGATCTGCGCGGCGACCGTCGTGCCCCACGCGTTGCCCTCAGCGCGGATGGCGTTCGAGGTCCGGTTGTCGACGTGCCAGGTGTTGCTCGTGGCGAAGGTGTTGTCGCCGTTGTCCGTGCTGTTCGCGTTGTTCAGGTTGCCCAGGAAGCAGGCGGCGAGGTTGGTGACGCGGACGGCGCGGCCGCAACTGCGGAAGGTATTGCCGTAGACCCGCGCGTCGCCGCTGGGGCCGCCGACGTCGATGCCCACCCTCGAGCGAGCGACGAGGTTCTGGGTGATCGTGGCCTGAACGTTGCCCACGGCGATGGCGTAGTCCAGCAGCACGGCAGCGTTCTGGCCGTCCGGGCGCACGCCGAAGCGGTTGTTGCGGATCGTGGCGCCATCGCCGGCCGTGCTGAGGGTGACGCCAAACGTCGTGGCTGAGGCGTTGGGGACGAAGTGATTGCAGTAGTCCGCCGTGCTGCCGCCGATCGTCTGCGCGCCGGCGTCATCGCTGACACGGATGCCCACGGCCAGAGGGCGCTCGGCCGTGCCCGAGGCGTTCAGGCCGAGGTAGTTGCGATAGACCCGGTTCGAGACCGTGCCCGCGTCCCGGAACTCGAGGCCGACGTCATTCGTGGAGAACACGTTCCTGGCCGCGTGGGTGCCGCCGCCGATGACGTTGTTGGCCGCCCCCTGCCTCAGGAGGAGGCCGGTCGACTGGAGCGGCACCGCCGCATTGCCGTCCTTGCCCAGGCCCAGGAAGTTGCCCCGGATCGTGTTGCGCTCCGCCGCCCGGAGCTCCATGCCGGTGTGCACCGCCCCGATCACGTTGCGTCCAGCCGGATCGGTGCTCCCGATGGTGTTGTCGCTGCAGGTCATGGTGCCCGCCGGAGCCTCGAGCGTCGATGTCTCTCCCGAAGGGGAGAACGCGGCCTCCACCGACATCAGGAGGCCCATCCTCCCCGGGCTGCCGAGGGCGGTCAGTCCGTTGCGCCGGAGGCCGATGTAGTTGCCGGCGATCGTGTTGTAGTGCGAGTTGACGACGTAGAGGCCCGCGGCATCCCCCATGGCGGCGGTGTTCCCGCCGGCGATCACGTTGTGCGCCGTGGGGGCGCTGCCGCCGATCACGTTGTAGTCGGCCTGCCAGAGCGCCAGATCGGCCTCGCGGTTAGGCAGCGCCTGCGTGCTGTCGAGGCTGACGCCGAGGTGGCACGAGCGGACGCGGCAGTTGTCGACGGCCGACAACACGACACCGTACTTGGGGAAACGCGTTACGGCGAGGCCGGTGATTTGGGTCGCATTCCCCTCGATCACGAGCCCCGAGCCCGCCGGCTGCAGACCGCCGTCGAGCCAGGCATCGGGCTGGCCGTCGTTGTTGAGGTCGCCGTCGATGGAGACGCCCGCGCGGGCGAGCGCCGGAAGCGAGATCGTGGGCTGAATGGCGGCGCCCCCAAGGGAGGCGTCGAAGGTAATGGTGTGGGCGCCGGGGTTGGCGTTCGCGCTGTTGATCGCCCATCGGAGGCTGCCGGCGCCCGCGTTGCCCGTATTGGTCACCTTGTAGGTAGCGGCGCCTGCGCCGGCCGCGAGACTGCAGAGCAGTAGCGTCAGCACGTTGCGCACGAACATGGCTCGCCTCCTTGGCACGCCTTTCTAGCGGCGCAAGTCGTCGTCGTAAAGCCCGATCTCGTCGAAGGGGATCGGCCGGAAGGCGCCGCCCTGCGCCAGCGGCGAATCGGGCTCTAGCGCGAAGTCGAGCTTCTCAGCAT
>VGFB01000197.1 GCA_016869015.1 Armatimonadota bacterium | reverse complement strand
GCCGCCACCCGGCAGGTGGTGCATGATCTCCTCAGCGATCCTCGCCGGTACAGCGTCATTCACCCGGCGAGCAGCGGGGATGAGCTGCGCTTGGGTCTCGTTGGGCGACAGGAGGAACCACGGGTCGACCGGGATGCACTCCCCCCCGACACCACAGCCCGGACGCAGGATGTGCACGCGGGGATGGTGGTTCGCCAGCTCGATGGCCTCCGTCGGGCTCACATCGTACCGGCGAGCCAGGAGGGCCACCTCGTTCGCGAAAGCCAGGTTCACATCTCGATAGGCATTCTCCACGAGCTTCGTGAACTCGGCCGTCTGCAGGTCCGTAGTGTGGAGTTCGGCCCGAGCGAAGGCCGCGTAGAGGGCCAAAGCCTGCTGCGCCGTCTCGCCATCCGCGGCCCCGATGACTCGCGGGTTCCCGATGACCTCCTCGAGCAGCCGTCCCGGGAAGGCTCGCTCAGCACAGTACGCGATCCCTATCGCGAGACCCGGAGTGGCCTTCCGCACCCGCTGGGCAATCCGCGCAGAGGTGCCCGGAGGCACGGTGGATTCGATGCAGAGCAGGCGTTCGCTGGGGCCACCCCCATCCGCCGTCAGCACGCGGCACAACTCGTCGATGGCCGTCTCCAGACAGCGCAGGGCGGGCCGCTTCGTCGTCGGGTCAACCGGGGTCGGCACGCAGACGATGTAAGCATCCGCACCGGGCTGGATCGCGTCGGTAGGGCGAAGCGTCCCTCGTCGCACCTGCGCTTCGTACATGTCGGCGAGGCAGGCCTCGGTGTGGCGACTGAGGCACCAGTCCGCCAGGCTCCCGTTGCCGGCAAAGGCCCGATCCACTCCCCAGACGCGGAAGCCCTGTTCAGCCCACAGAGCGGCCAACGGCAAGCCGGTTGTGCCCGTGCCGATTACGCAGAGGGAGGCTTGGCGCGCCTCGATGCGCTGCCGGATCATGGGTCGGCGCTCCAGTCGCGTGTGGCAGCGGCGTGGGCTCGGGGTGGCGCCTGCGGCAGCCCCAGGGAAACGCCTTCGGCGGCGGCCCTCCCTGCACGGCCTACGGCGTCGCCGTCGACGTCGCCTCGTCGCTCAGACTCTGGACAAGCGCATCCGCCGACACGGCTCCCGGATGGATGAGTATCATGCGCTGCGTCTCCAGACGATCGACGTCCAGTGCAAGCCCGTCCGCCCCGGATCGGACGGCCATCGGTCCTCCGGGTTCGCCCAGATCCGTCGCCGAGTCCAGCCGCAACCACTCCGGCGCCTCGACGTTGACCACGAAGCTGTCGTGCGGCTTGGCGATTGGCTCGGCCCAAATGCTCTCGGGTCGCGCGATGTCCTGGTTGATGACCAGCAGAAGCACCGCCTTGTCGCCGACCAAGAGGGCGCGGCAGGCCACATTGGGCTCCGCAGTGCTGGCGATGGGCGATGGGACCGCGAGGCTCAGCAGGGGCTTGAGGTACTGCAGACGGGCGTTGGTGCGCGCGATCGCGTCCCTCAATCGCTCGTTCCCATCGTATCCCCGCGGACCCTCACGGGGGAACACGAAGTACCCGCTTGCGCCCGCGCCCATGGCATACGCCGCGTTCAGCTCGTACTCCGGGGGCGTGATCCATCGCTCGCGCTCGGGTGCCTGCGGCGTCTTCTGAGAGTAGGCCACGCGGAAGGCCTCGAGGACCACCCCGAACGGCCTGGGCGCCGCAGCCTCCCGGGCCATCCCGAAGAGGTACTCGTTGGCTTGGGGAGGCGAGCCGGGCTGGTACAGCATCTGGTAGGGCGAGACGATCAGCAGGTCGGGGATAGAGGCGTAGCAGAGGTACGCCAGCTCACGGCAGTACTGGGTGATGAGGAGCAAGGTCCGTCGGGTCGGGTCCAGCGCCCGGCACAGGTCGGATCGCTCCGCCGCCAGTTGGGCGTGTGCTCCCAGGAAGCCCGTCTGGTAGTCGGCCGTTGCTGCATCGTCGACCAGCATGTAGCCCGCTAGCAGCGAAGCCTCGCGGATCGCCGTAGGGGTCGCTCCGGGAGTCGGAGCGGGCAGCACGAGCGGTTGTGTGTCGAAGCGCATCTCAGGCCGTTGGTCTGCATCCTGCCAGGCCTGAATGGGCACCGAACGGAAAGCGCGCACGTGCGCGAAGACCTGCTCGCCCGAGGACAGGCCGACCGTCGCCAGCATGTCGCTTCCCGGCGGCGGCCCGTCCAGCAGGGGCACGGCCAGGCACGTCACCCCCCCGCGCGGCGGCACGATGGCGGCTCCGCCCAGCCCCCCGTGCCGCTCAGACCCGTTGACCTGCACGCGGTCAATGGTCAGCAGATCAGTGCCGCGGTTCCGGACGTAGACGTAGCAGGATTCCAGCCTGGGCCCGAAGCGCACGCCCAGCAAGTCGCAAGGCGGCGCCGAGTTGCGACGGCACACCAACGGCCCCACGGTTTGGCCCGTGTCCGTCTCCGCCGCGACCGACACCTCGGCCTGCGCCGCACTCAACCGCACGGATAGGACGCCGTACCCGCCCGCCGGCAAGCGGGCCGGCCTCAGGCTCCACCACTCGGCGCACTCGTTGGGCAGGGCCTCCAGGTCGCGTCCGTTCAGCCGCACCGTCTTGACGCCGGCCTCTTGCGTGCCCTCGTTGTGAACCAGCACTCGGATCGTGCCGGCGTCGAAGGCCCCAACTGCGCGGCAGTACGCGCCAACAGCAGTGACCTGAGCCGCACACGGCAGGCCAAGAACCATCATCGCCATGGTCCAGCTGGCGGCCCGGCACAATCCTCTCATGGCCCCGGACCCTCCGTAGGCAGGAGGAAGATCGAGTCGGGGATCTCGCACACCTCCACGGACAGGTACTCGATGTCGTCGAGCACGCGGCCCTCTTGGTCGTACGTGGTCGTGCGCTTGGGTAGGACATACTGGCCGTCTACGATCTGCATCTCCCGGTCAATCCGGCAGCACGCCCAGGGCAGCTTCTCCCAGACGACCTCGGTGCCAGCGGGCTCATCATTGATGGTCTTCGTGACGGTTGTCTTGGCCTCCAGGTAGCCTGGCCGCATGTCTGTGCGGCTCCGCAACGGGACCCCGGCTCCCGACGCCAGTGTCGCAACGTCCGAGTACCGGGTGGTGGCGACGACCTCCCCCTGGGGGTCGTAGCTCTCCGACTCCAACAGGCGGAGGTCAGCGCTCACATAGTGTCTCTGCATCGCGACAAGGTGGGGCTCCCGGACCTTGATAGGCTCGGGAGGCGTCTGTGTGACCGCGAATTGGCCCCGATGAGGGCCCTCGTGGATCCCCTCGACTGACGTCCTCCAGGACGCCGCGTCGGCAAGTATACGCTCGCCCCGGAGGTAGGGGCTTAGGTCCGCGACTTGGGCACTGCCAATGGTCCTCTCCAGGCGCGTTCGCTTGCCGGCGGGCTCTGAAGCGGGCGAGAGAACCAACGGCGCCACCGCAACATGGGAGGTCAGCATGGCCACCGTCTCCCCCTGCCAGATCCAGAGCATGTGCTCCCTGTAGTTGAAGATGTCTGCACTCCTCTCGGTGGCCATCCGCCAGTCCACGTCCATTCGCCACTGCCCCGACCGACTGACGTTGCCGACGCAGACGAGGGGGAGCGGCTCCTGGTCTGCGAACGACAGCACAACCTGCGCCCGGAACCGAACCCCGGGCGGGCGATGGGGCGCCAAGGCCGACAGCACGGCCTCCGACGTGGGTGCCAGGGCAGTGGGCCCCAGCACGATCAGACCTGCAATCGCGAGGCCAGCCCTGGCCTGGCGGCGAAGTGCTGTCGACCTCACCTCAGCACCTCCAGACATGACACAGTCAGCCCTGCCCATTGGCTCCCGACACGGGGCGCTGGGTGGCACACAGCCACTCCCGACACGGAACGCACTCCACTGCCGCCCCAACACAACTGGCCTGCGACATGGCACGACTGCGCTACGGGGCTGACGGGGCGCCCGATCTGGCGCCCGAACCGGCCCCCTACCCGCCCGACCGGCCGGATCGCCGTTGTGTGCTTCGGGCCGGACCTGAATCCCACACCCTCTGCCACGGACGTGTGTGTCGCGCCAGGGAACGGCGAGCGTTGGCGGCAGACCCGGCAAGCGGCACGTCGGGTCCGCGCACCCCCTGAGGCGCCTTGGTGTATCCTGCACCCAGCCCGCGCCAGCCCTTCGGCCACGCGTAGACCCGCCTCCGGGTTCCCGCCCGTCCGCTCCTGGCTTCGCCGACAGGCCGCCCCCTCGTCGGGTCCGACCCGTAGTCCCACAGCTTGCCTCGTATCGCTTGCCAACGCACCCGGCGGGCCCACCAGGAGGACCTGACCCGCACACTGCAACAGTGACGTGGCTGGCGGCCGCCCCTCGGGCCTTCGGGGGGAGGCGCTACCGGTCATCGACGCGTCGGTCCCGCCCCTATTGCTCCCAACGGATGTTCATGGGGCCCATCAGGCCAAAGGCGGTACCGCCGTTGATCTGCGCTGTCGCGGCAGCATTGTAGGGCGCAAGTTCGTTGCGCTTCGCCTCGGTGCTGAACTTGGCGGAGCACGCCACATGGGGGCTATTGCCCTGCAGACCCACGTGGGGGTCGGTGGCAAAGCATCCCCTTTGCTCGTCTCTCGTGTGGCAGGTCTGCCAGTTGTACATGACCTGGTGGGGCGCATGGACGGTGCAGGTATCCTCATGCGACCTGCCGCCAGCCTTGTTGAAGAGAACCGCCTTGCCATCAGCCGTGTCATGCGTTTCCTGCAGGTCGTGAATGCAGGCCTGCAAGTAGACGGGGACGTTGTTCCCACCCATAGAGCCTGACCACCAGGTCGCATCGTAGTACGGGTAGGGTATCGGGAACTCGGGCTGTTGGATGAGGGTCCACTCTACCCAATAGGTCGAGGAGTCCTCATGGCTTCGATTCGCCTGGCTGCTCCCATCAGCACCCTCGCCACCCCATACATCGGACCTGCCCGGGAACCCCGTACCGTCGTTCGAGTAGTAGTTGTTCGAGCCGGATGTACTGCTGGATGGGGTGCCGTCCTCGCTCTTCACCTCATACTTCCACGGCCCCCACTCCCCTGCCAGAGCCGCCACACATAACCCGAGACACAACACGGCGATTACCAGTCCAGTCCGCGCCAGCATGATCTTGACCCTCCTTCACCGTTTGTACGCGAACGGGCTCAAGGCCGTTTTCGCCCCTCAGACCGTAGTGCCCGCGGCCTTGTTCCCTGCACTGACGTAGGAGGCGCTGGGCAACGCCTCAAGCGGCCGGCCGCTTCCAGGCCCGACTGGTCGTCGTCAGCCCGATGGAGGATCACCGGGCCGCTGGTCCTGCTCCTCGGGTGAGATCGAAAAGGCCGCCCAGGATGAACGTCATGGCACTGCGGCTGTCGAGGTCATAGGCGTAGGCGGCGACAAGGGGCTCATCCGCGTGAGCGCCCCCATTGGCGGCCCGGACGAGCATTCCTGCTACCTGGCCGTCCGGGCTGTTGGGAGCCGCCTTGCCGACCTGCTCCAGAGCCGCAACCGCCTGACCTCGATCCCCCAAGTGGAAGGCTGCGAGACCGAAAAGGTAGTCGGCTCGGAGCTTCTCAGAGGCTTGCGGATACTCGTCTGTGAGCCGTAGGCGAAGCTCCGCGACGGCGTCTACCTCCTTGGCATCATACAGCCAGATCTCGAGCGCCCTGAGCAAGGCCTGGGGTGCTTCCCTCGACTCGGGGAATGCGTCCGCGAACCGTTGAAGTGCCCTCGCGGCGTTGGGAGCATCGGTTGCGCTGCCCCGAGGCGCCAGGCGCATCACGTACTGGGGGGTCCGCACAAGGAGGGGCACCTCGTAGATACTATCCCCAAGCCACTCGTCCGCGACGCGGTTCAGACCGGCGAACGCCGTCGCGGATGCCACGTTGCCGGGGAGAGCGTCCAGGAGCGCGCCCAGCGTCTCCCGTCTCTTCTCCTCCATGCCGACACTGGAGAAGCACGTGATCCGCAGCTGGGTGGCGGCGAGGGCATCCTCATCGAGGGGCCTACGCGAGGCGATGCCCTCGACTCGAGCCGCGGCTTCCAGAAAGAGCGTCCGTGCCTCTTCGAACGCCGTGGGATCGCCGGCAGTGGCGACCACGCGCACTTGCTGGGCATGGGTGAGGATCCCCTGAGCCGCATCAAGCTCCGGATCGGCGGCGACTGCGGGCGTCAGTGGGAGGAAAGCAGCGGAGAGAGCTGCCAACACAGCGATGCCCACAACGAGGGGAGAGGTCAACCGTTCAAGGGCACTCGCGTGGCGTCGGAGGAGGGGCTGGGGTGGCGATAAGCATTGGCCGGCCACACTACTGCCAGCCATGCCCCATGGGCCGCCATGCTCGCCGAAAGGCAGTTCCATGCTCCGCCCTCCAACGGCCACACCACCATGTCTCCAAGCTATTCTACACCGCTACGACGCCATCCGTCAAGATGCTGGGGTGTGCTGTGAACCCCATTCTCCGGACAATGGGAAGGGTGGATTCCGGTGCCGGCCCGCGGTAGGGTCGGCGTTGGCGGACGACAACGTCGGCCCCCTCCGGTAGGGGCGCTTCGGGTCTCCCTCCCGGGGTGGTTTGCGGACGGCCTTGGCGTACGGTAGCGGATCGGTCATCCTGTCGTTGCCGGAGCCATCGGGGCTCCGGGGTAGGGGTGCTCGCGGTCGACCGACCGGGGTGCCCCGTTTGTCGTCAGCCGGCCGCGACGAGTGCTTCGAACTCGGTCGGCGGACGGTAGCCCAGGGAGGAGCGCAACCGCTTGCGGTTGTAGACCTCCTCGATGAACATGCCGACCTGTCGGTAGGCATCCTCGAAGTCGCGGTACTCGCTCAGGTAGACCTGCTCCAGCTTCAGGGTGCGGAAGAAGCTCTCGGCCTGCGGGTTGTCGCGCGGCTGACCCCGGCGGCTCATCGACAGGAGCATCCCCGCCTCCTGGGCACAGCGGACGTACTGGGCAGCGGCGTACTGGACGTCCTGGTCCGAGCGGTTTGCTGTTCGGACAATGAGGTGCATCCCGATCTGGGCACTACGCAATCGGCGATGGCACTGCGGCCAGGAGGGCAACGCGGACACCGGGCGAAACTCCAGCTGACAACAGGTTGGGTGCGCCTTGTCGGCTGTTCGTGGAACCGGGACCCCAATGGACCGCCTCAGATCGCGCAGTGCAGGGCGATGCGTGCCCTTGG
>VGFB01000196.1 GCA_016869015.1 Armatimonadota bacterium | reverse complement strand
CATCCCGCGGGTGAAGACCTCCACCAGCCAGTACGGGTCCGCCGGGAAGTTGCGGGACGGGCCGCGGAACAGCAGGTGCCCAAAGGCCTTGTCCCACTCAGCCAGGTCCAGACGGATCTTCGGCACATCGCCCATGGCGTCCTGATGTAGATAGGAGATCGGCGTTAGCGGCTGGGTGCCCTCGTTGGTTCCGGTGGCGATTCCGACCAAGGCGCCCAGAATGGCGATGGTGCCCAGGCCCCACAGGAACTTCATGCGGTCCTGCTTGGCGGCCTCAGCCTGCACCACGGCATGCGGCTGGTAGACGCGCAGGACGTAGTCGCCGGTGCGCGGCGCAACGTCCTTGATGGGGTCGGCGTAGCAGATGTCGGGCTGGATGCGCGAGACCTCAAGGTAACCGATCTTGCGGAGGGTGACGGTCTCCAGTTCCTTGAGGTAGACCGGGCGCATCACGACGAGCTTCATGCCCGCCGCCGCCCCGTCCTGGGACCCAAGGTTGATCTCCGCCGTGCCCGACGGGAGGACGGCCTCGATCGTGCCGCGCTGGACGCGAGTGGCCAGCGTGCGGGCGACCGCCTCCTCCGCCGCTTCCCGAAGCGCCTCATTCAGAATGTCGGCCTCGGTGCCCGACCAGCCGGGCACGGGCTTGGTGGCCACGGCAACGGTGGCGCCGTCCAGTACCTCGGCGGCCTCCACATCGAGCATCATGACCTGCAGCTGCACCTCGCCCTTGCCGGTGCGGGTGTCGACCGCGGCCGAGATGATGTCGCCATAGCAGACCGAGTCGACGTCCAGCCGTTTGCCGAGGCGGACCGCCTCGACCGTCGACAGGGGCGGGGTGAGGGCCAGCGCCTTCACCTCGCGGTCGACTTCCCGGGCGGGCGTCACCAGGAACTCCCGGGAGTCGCTCAGCGCGAGCGCGACGGCGTCGGTGGCCTTGACCTCGAGCAGCTCGCTGTTGCGCCCTGTCCTGTCGTCGAAGCGCACGACGGCCGTTGTGGCGACGTCGCCGGCCTGAGCCCAGAGCGCCGCCGGAAGCGCCGCGAGGACCATGGCGGTCACGAGCGCCCACGACACGATCAGCGGGAGCCGGGGAGTCTGCAACCGGGGTGAGAACGAGCGCATGAGAACCTCTCCCTCCGACATTGGGCGTCCGTTGCACGAGCGATCAGGACGCGTGGAGTATAGCATATCGCTCTTGCGTTGGCAAAAGGCCATGCCGCCGAAGCCGCACGGCGGAACGACTAGCGACGGACATTGACGGCGACCAGCGCCGAGGCCTGCTGGCCGTCGTCGGAACGCGCCGTCAGCGTCACCAGGTACTTGCCGGCCGGCACCGCGAGACCGCTCTGGTTCCGGGCATCCCACAGGTGCGTGACGCGACCCGCGGTGACCGGCTTGTCCATCACGGGCCGGGCGATGATGCGCCCGGCGATGCTGCGAACCTCAGCCGAGACCTGGGCGTCCCGCGAGAGGGTGTACGTGATGGCCACTCCCGCCGCCTCTGACGTCGCCGCGGCCCCCGACACCGCCAGTAGCCCCTGGGGCGACTCGGAGACCTCGATGCGCAGCGTCCGCGGCCCGGCCTCCGTCGGCCGATAGGTGTAGTCGCGTCGGGTGCGCATGTACACCGTCTGCCCGGTCGCCTCATCGGTCAGGAGAGGGCGCGCCGACGCCGGAAGCTGCGACAGGTCGGGCCAGGCTACCGTAACGGGAGCCTTCGCCGCAGAGGCCCTGACAACGAGCGTCCACGCGTGGTCACCGGCCCCGCGCACGTCCACCGCCAGCGGGTCGCCCCCGCCGGCGGGCGCGAACGCCGCGTAGACATATCCGGCGTCCGACGGCAGAGGCGGCTTGGACACGACATGCCGCTCGGGCGACGCGGCCACGCCGAAGGCCGTAGCAGCGTCCCGGCATCCGGCGGACCACACCTCGAGGGGCGCGAGCCAGCCGCCCTCGGGCCTCGCATATGCGGGACGCTCCGCAACGGCCGCCGACGCAACCGTTCCGGCGGGGTCATCCACGACCAGACTCACCGGCTGGTAGGCGCGGATCCAGTAGCCGGAATACGGCGCCAGGCTGGTCTTGAGCTGGTACCCGCCGGCGGCATAGCCGTGCAGCCCGTTCTGCAGCTGTCCCTCCGAGAAGGCGTCCTCGATGGAGCGGACGATGCCCAGGGAGTCCCTTACCTTCAGGCCGAAGAAGTCGACCGACTGCGAGAAGGGGTTCCCAATCCCATTCCAGCCGACTCCCAACGGGATCAGGTAGGGACTCGTCGCGCGGACGCCCTCACTGACCAGGTCCTGCGCCTGGGGCTGGTTCATCCAGTACGCCACCCCGAGCCGGAGCCGGTCGGCGGGAGCGCGCGGGTAGACGGCGTAGCGCCCCAGGGAGACGTCCCAGGTCGCCAGCCGCAACTGCTTGCCGGCGGGCGTCCCGAGCACGTCGAACGGGTCCTCCCCGCTGTAGTCGAAGGGCACTGAGATGAACTGCAGGCCCGCCGGGAACGTGTGCAGGGCGCTGACGGCGAAGTTGACGTTGTAGGTGACCGCGCCCGGGTTCACCACCGCCTGCTGGCTGGTCGGAGTGACCGTGAAGCCCGTCTTGATCGCCTGCACGGTGACCCGCCCGCCGGAGGGCACGCCGTCGATCCGGTAGTTGTAACGCGGGTTGCCCCCTCCGGGGTACGTCCAGTCTCCGGCGCTCGTGGTCTGGGCCACGATGGAGCTGCCGACAATCACCTGCACCGTCACCGCGCCCAGTGCCTCATCCGGCGTCGAGGAGCGAACGATCTGCCCGGCGATGGAGCCGCCCGGCAGGGCCACCATCAGCACCTCGATGGCGGTGACCTGCGCGCTGAGCACCGTGGCGTTGACCTTCTCCTGCTGGTAGCCCGGCTTGTCGACAACGAGCTCGTAGGTGCCGGGCGGCACGTCGAAGGTCGCGACGCCCGTATCGTCGGTGGTTCCCGTGCCGACCACGGCGCGGTTCAGCACCGCGTCGATCGTGGCGTCCTCCAACAGCGCCTTCGTCGCCGAGTCCTTCACCGTGACCGTGAGGGTGCCGTCGGCCGCCGGGAGCTGGAAGTCCTGAGTGACGGTGCCGCCGGGCACGATCTGAACGGTCTGCGTGTCGCTGCCGTACGGCGGCGTCGCCGTGCTGCCGTCGGCGGTCACATCATAGCCGTCCGTGTTCGCGGGCACATCGGGGATCACGTACTTGCCGTCGGCGCCCGTGATGACGGACGGAATGGCCGGCGCCAGCGGATCGCCCGCATCCACCGCGGTGATCGTCACGCCGCCGACCGGATCCCCGGTCGCCAGCGAGGTCACCGTCCCCTGGATCGCCCCCGGCTGCGCCACCGTCAGCACGAAGTCCTGCGTCGGGTACGCCAAGCCGCCGTGGACGGAGATGTTGTGGGGCTTGTCGATCTTATATCCGGGCCGGGTGGCCCGCAGCTCGTAGTAATTGGGCGGCAGCCCGCTAATGACAAACGTGCCGTCCTTCTGGCAACGCTGAGCATAGAGGATCCCCGGCGTCCCAGGAGGCGGGTTGTGGACCGTCACGATCGGCTCAGGGTCAACAAGCGGCTTGAGGCTCGGCGTCCCGAGCACGCGTCCCTGGATGCCGCCCGTACGAAGGTAGCAGAGGGTCATATGGGCGAGCTTGTGGCGGCGGTCCGGCGTGGCGCAGTTGGTGTCGGTGTACCGCCGGCTGATTGCCTCGAAGGGGAACGCGAAGTACACGACGCGCGATCCAGTCTGAGGGTCCTCTTTGCGAACCGCCGCAACTCCCGAGCCGTTCACCGAGTACTCCAGGACCGAGATCGACCCCGCGGCTGAGATGACGTCCGGGAAGGGCGAGTGCTCGGAGCCGTCGGTCCCGGGCCCGCACGCGAGGGCATCCGACCCGTTGTTCTCGCCGCCCAACCAGTGCCAGTCGCCCGGGTTGGTCCAGATCTCGCCGGCGATCAGGCCGTTGGCGGAGCCCACGAGACCGAAGTTGATGTCCTGCCCGAAATCGCGGCCGCCGGTGCTATCGTCGCTAACGAAACCCGCGCCCAAGACTTCGGTCAGGAAGCTGTTGGTGACTTGGCCCTCCATGGTGAGCGCCCAGGCGATGTCCATGCCCGCGACCGAGAGACGCCCGCCAAGGTCCACGAAGTTGCGGAGCAACGCCTGCGTCGAGGCCTCGACGATGGTGCCGTCGGCATGCCAGCCGCTGCCACAGTGGGGGGCCGCCCAGAAGAGGCAGCGGTTCGCCACCGGGACCTCGCGCAAGCCCTGCAGGTCGGTCGTCAGCTGCGTCTCCGAGGTTGGGCCGTAATACGTCAGGACGGTCAGATCAGGCGCCCCGCGGCAGATGATCCGCCACAGGTCGAAGTCCTCGCCGTACGCGCCGTCTGTGAACGTGTTGGGGGCCCCCGCACCGCTGGCGTTCAGCGTGAAGTAGCTCTCACAGGGGAAAGCGGCGTAGTCGCGGTCTGTGAACCCGATCTGGCTGAGGAACGCCTGGCCTTCGCAGTAGTCATTCACAAACAACGCGTTGTTGCGCGGAGCGAACGTTACTGTCGAGAGGCCATAGATGTCGTCGAAGTTGATGAAGTTGCCCTGGTTGTCGGTCAGCTCAACGTCTATGACGAAGTCGCTCGGTACGCTCGGCGTGGTCCAGATGCCACTGAAGATGCCGTCGCCCGCGGTCACATCGCCGTTGGTCGCGAAGTCGCCATCATCGAACAGCTCGATGCTGCCGACGCGCTCGCAGTCGAGTTCCTCGTACCACGTGATCGGGCAGTTCCGCGGCGCGCCATGGATGGGCTCGGTCCCGTCGGTGATGCCCTGAGTGCCGCCGCTGTAGATCTTGTGGTCGATGCCCTGGGCGTCTTCGTAGGCGGAGTCGGGGTCCTTGAACCAGGCAAAGACGCTCTGCATCCCCGTCTCGCCGTCGTAGGGCCTCACGTAGACGGTCACGTCGCTGCCGGGGGCCGGGTTGCGGTTGGAGACGGTCGGGAGCTCCTCGAGAACGGGAGGCCGGGTATCGTTGACCACCAGCGCCCAGAGGTCCGGCTCGGCCGTGCCGGTCGGCGGGCCGACCTTGTCCATGCGGGAGGAGGTGAAGAAGATGCGGATCGGCGCGGCGTTGGGCGTCAGCAGGGGCGAAAACGCCGGCAGCACGTCGTCGCGCGTGTCCGCTACGTCCGTATTCGAGTGCAGCACGGCCGTCTGGCCGCCGACCTCGCCCGACGCGCCGACGCTCCAGATGTTGTACTCGCGGTTCGCGTCCGTGACGTCCGTGAGGCGGTCCGAAGCGAAGGCGAACTGCGTCGAGAAGCCGTCCTGCCGCCAGGCCGGGTTACGGTCGTTCGCGGTGGGATCGCCGCCGCCGTTGGTCAGCTGCTCCTGGTTGCCCCCCGAGGAGTCGCACCGCCAGACGTGGTCGACGCCGCCGTCGGCGCGCGTGTAGAGGATCCACAGCCCGTCGGGCGACCACATCGGCTCCCGTTCATCGGAGGGCGTGGACACCAGCGGCGCCGGTACGCCGACCCCGCTGGCGTGGACGATGTGGATGTCCCGGTTGGCCGGGCCGTTGAGATCGGTGGCGTAGGCGATGTAGCTGCCCTCGGCCGACCAGGTGGGGTGGGTCTTGTTGCCGTTGCCGGTCGTGATCTGGCGCACCGTCTTGGTGACGATATCGACGGTGTAGATCTGGTAGACTCCCGTCTGGTTGTTGCAGAACGCCAGGACGGTGGCGCCGGGGTCGTACGCGGGATCGCGCTCGTCGCCGGGGAGGTCGGTGACGGGGATCTGCTGCGTCCCGTCGTGGCGCATCAGCCAGATGTTGAAGCCGTTGTCCGACAGCCCGTACCGGTCGAGGACGCCGTCGGGCACGTTGTTCGGGTCGTTGGGCGGCCCCGGGGGATCGCCCGGAGCGGGCTCGAAGTCGTTGATCCACTCATCGACGCCGTCGGTCACGAAGGCCACGCGCACGACCTTGTTGAGGCTCGGCGTGGCGACATCGAACTCCCGGCTGCTCATGGCGGTCGGGGTCAGGTGCTCGTCGGGGTCGGGCCCCGAGCCCTGAGCCGGGATGTCGAGCCACGCCTCCCGAATCGCCGCCGGCAGGTCCCGGCTCGGCAGAATCGGCGTGCGCTTGGCGGCCGCGGCCGTCCGCACGGGGGTTCGCCGCTCAGGAGCGCCCGGTCGAGCCGGGCCCAGCGCGCAGAGACCCACAAGGCCGGCAAGCATCGCCAGCCCGGTCAACGCTCCGCGAATCGGTCGATGCGGCAAGGTCATCACTCCCTTGCGAACGGACGACTCCGGGAGGATCTCACCCGACTTGCGGCGCCCCCCCGAAGGCGGTAGCGGATTGGACGACGGCTCACCGACTCCCACGCCCCGACTCAGCGTCCGGCTCTGCGGCCCGGCGTTCGGCGCCGGCGACCCAGAGGCCTTCTCAACACCGCGGAAGCACCCCTACAAACGCGAAATCCCCAGGGCATGCCAGCCCCTCGAGCCCAATGGCGACGGACCGCTGCCCGCCGGCGCGAGTGGCATGCATGACCTGGAGATTTCCGGTGGGAAGCCCGCTCGGCCCGAGAGCGGCTCCCTGAAAGCGCCGAGTGTAGTCACTTTGGCGGAGGACGCCCCCTCCCGCGGTTTCGGGATTCATGCGCCCGACAGGCAACAGCACGCCCCGCAGGTCGTGCCCCCCGGCCGACTCGGCTGCACTCGAACAGGCCCCTGAATCGGGGGCGATTATAGCACAGGGCCTAGCCCATTGCAAGCGCGAAGGGAATGTGACGGTGCTCAAGGTTTCGGGTTTCAGATTAGGGATCTCGGGCTCACGGACCGGGCGACGGCCCCGACGAGAGGAGCGCCGGCCACGCGCGCCGAACCTGCGCGTCGACCTCCTCGACCGTGCCCTCTGTGTCCAGAATCAGGTCGGGCTCGCAGTCCTCAATCTCCTGTGACCGCTGGGCCTCCAGCCGCCCCCGCGCCTGCGCCTCGGTCAGCCCGTCGCGCTCCATGAGGCGCCGTAGACGGACCGGCTCGGCGGCCCGGCACAGCCACACGACGTCGAACAACTCGCGCGCCCGCAGGCTCCTCGGCAACCTCAGAACCTCAACCGCGGCAACCCGGGGCGGATCGCTCCGCTCGCCCAAGCCGGAGAGCCAG
>VGFB01000195.1 GCA_016869015.1 Armatimonadota bacterium | reverse complement strand
GCCCATCCTGCCCTTGGCCTTCTTTGGACACGTGGACCTGTGGCACAACCTCAAGCGCCTGCGGCGTACCGACTTTCACGTGGCGGCCGGGAGGATGTTCCGAGTCCGTCCGGTCAGCGGCCGCGTGACGGGCGAGATCCGGCAGGCGATCGCCGACGAGATCATGATCCAGATCGCACGCTTGCTGCCCGAGCAATTCCGCGGCGAATATGCCGATCAGGTCGCCGCCGAACCCGTGCACCTCGAGTTCCTGCCATCGGCGGCCGGGACGGCATGAGGCTGCCCGTCGGCCCCCGCCAAGACCCGACCGGCTGCGCTGTATGCCGGCCAATCCCGTACCCAGGAGAGCTGCCCCCATGCGCTGTCTGCTGATCGCCAATCCAACCTCCGGCCGAGGCGCCGGGCTGAAGGCCGTTGACCCGGTTTGCCGGGCGCTGACCGACGCTGGCGTGACCTTCGAAGCCGTCGTCACGCAGCGTCCCTGGCACGCCGCCGAACTGGCCGCCGCGGCCGGATCGCAGGGTTGGGGGGCGGTGGTGGCTGTCGGCGGAGATGGCACGGCCAACGAAGTGCTGAACGGACTCATGCAGGTTCCGATCGCGCGCCGACCGGCGATGGGGATCATCCCGGTCGGGCGCGGCAACGACTTCGCCTTCGGCGTGGGCGTGCCGCACGGCATCGCGGCCGCGCTGCCGCTCGTCATCGCCGGCCGCACACGGCGCATCGACGTCGGGAAGGTCACCGGCGGGCTGTATCCCCAGGGGCGCTACTTTGGAAACGGCATCGGCATCGGCTTCGACGCCGTCGTCGGCTTCGAGGCGCTCAAGCTGGCCCCATTGAGCGGCTTTGCCTCCTATATCGTTGCGGCCCTCAAGACCATCAGCCTGTACGATCGCGGGCCGCGCCTGCGCATCGAGCTCGATGACCGGACGATGGTCCAGGAGACGTTGATGGTCTCGGTCATGAATGGCCGTCGCCTGGGCGGCGGTTTCCATATCGCTCCCAAGGGCGATCCGGGGGACGGCCTGTTCGACGTGTGCATCGCCGGGCAAGTGACCCGCATGCGCATCCTGAGCCTCATCACGCACTTCCTCAAGGGCGACCAGGAAGGCCAGCCGTCGATCACGATGCTGCGGGCGCAGCGCGTGCACGTGACGGCCGAGGTCGGCACGCTCCCGGCCCACGCCGACGGCGAAACGCTGTGTGTCGACGGCCACGAGCTGCTGGCCGAGATCGTGCCGGCGCAGATCGAGGTGCTGAATGGAGCCGGGGCTTAGGAGGCGGGCGGCGCGCTGGGCGGTCAATGGAGCCGCGCGCCGGCTCTCCCGCATGGCGTGCCGCGTCGACGATGCCGAGTTGTCCCGCGTGCCCGCCTGCGGACCGCTGCTCCTGGTGTGCAACCACGTGAACTTCCTGGAGGTGCCGCTCGTGATGTCGCACCTCCAGCCGCGACCGGTGACCGGGTTCGCCAAGGCCGAGACCTGGGACAGCCCCGTGATGGGCCTGCTCTTCAACATCTGGGGCGCCATCCCGCTCCGGCGCGGCGAGGCGGATGTGGCCGCCATTCGGCGCGTGCTCGAAGCGCTCGATCAGGGGATGATTGTCGCCGTCGCGCCGGAGGGGACGCGCAGCGGAGACGGATGCCTGCGGCGCGCCAAGCCGGGCATCGGCCTGCTGGCGGCCCACTCTTCAGCCCCGATCCTACCCGTGGCGTACTTCGGGCACGAACACATCTGGTCGAACGTAAAACGCCTGCGGCGAACCGAGTTCCATATCCGTGTCGGCCGGCCCCTGCGCCCTCGCCCGAACGGGCGCTGGACGGCGGAGAAGCGTCAGGCCTTGGCCGATGAGGTCATGCGCCACATCGCCGCGCTGCTGCCGGCGGAGTACCGCGGGGCCTACGCCGCCATGCAGCCGCCTGATCGCCCGCTGCTGGTGGCCGCTTCCTCCCCCTGATGGAAGCGCCGGGCTCGGAGGCCCAGATCAGACGGCCTCGGTCACGGCACGACCAGGCCTGCAGCTTCCATCAGGATGTCCGGGTCGGTCCATCCCTTCAGGTCAGCCAGACCCCGGTAGGCGCGCCGAAACCATAGCTTGACGTCGAGGCGCACGGATCCCCCCGGCGCTTCGAAGCGGAAGACGCTCCGGTCGACGCCCATCGCGGCCAGGCGGGTGTCGCTGAGTTCACGCGTCGGATTCCAGTAAGCTCCCGTTGGCGAGATCTCGGTCCACAACTCCTGCAACACGCGGGCGTATGCCTTGCCGGGCAGGCCGGCGAAATCGCCCTCCGCCGGGTCACCCACGCCGCACCAATCAGGCAACACTGGGCCCTCGTACAGGGTCAACGCTTGCCCTGAGAAGTCCGTGGGTGTGATGAGCAGGATCATCTGACGCAGGGGTGAATCGGTGGGCACGTGGTGGCCGGTCTGGTCGTTCGTGACCGTCACGTCGACGATGATCTCGCCTGCCTCCCGACGCGCCTCCACCTCCAGGGTCACTGCGTTCTGCAGCAGCTCCTGGCTGGCCGCGCCGGGGAAGGTGTGTGCATGGATCGTCATCGGATCGCGCTCGACCCCGCCGGCCGTGGGGGCAACGTTGGTGATCCGTTCCCCTTCGAACAGCGTCGGCGAAGGCATGTGGCATTGTTGGCAGGTGCGTGCGCCTTCGTACGCCGGATCACTGTAGGGACTGGCGAGCCACTCGCCGTACGAGTTGTAGACGACGGTATCCCAGAAGACCCCGAAGTGGCACGGCGCGCAGAAGGCGCTCTCCTCGATCAGCGGCAGGTAGGTGTCCTCTTCTGGGACGTTATCGTCGTCGAATGTCCCGAAGAAGAGCTGGTAGCGTTCTGGGTCGCCGGGGAACGGCCGGCGGATGTCCATGGAGAGGACGCCGGGCATGTTGGGGAGGGGGAGGCCGGTGCCGGGATCCAGTCGAACGTCGGCGATCTTGTGACAGAAGTCGCAGTGGATGCCGAAGGAGTCGACACCGGACACTGAGTTGGGGTCGACGCCGTAGGGTGCCTCGATGGCCGGGCCGGGCGTGTGGCAGGCGGCGCAGTTGCCTGCGGTCTGGGGAAAGTCGAGTCGGTACCCAGGGCCATAGTAGGGTTGGCTGAGGTCCGGTCGCAACGGGAACCTTCCGTAGTCCCGGGCATACCCAAAGCGCGTTTCTGGGCTCTGGTTGCCGCTGACATCGGTCCCGTTGTACATCGTCAGGAAACGCTGGTTGGCCGCCGATCGGGCATGGGCGTCGTGGTCAAGCCAGACCTGCGTCACGCCGGGCTTGCAGGAATAGCAGGAGCCTTCACCGACGGGCGGGACCCAGGCGTAGTCGGGATTGTCATTCGTCTGGTAACGACGAAGGGTGAGCACGAGGCCATCCGAAGGAGCGAGGACAGGCTCCGACTTGGCGCAGTAGAAGCCGTCGGCCCAGGCGCTGACGGTGAGGGGGCTACCGGGCCCGAGTGTGGCAAGAGTGAACCGTCCGGCGCCGTCTGTGTAGGTCGCGTCGGTCGTGGCCTGTACACGCACGGTTGCGCCTGAGACAGGGGCACCGCCTGCGTCGACCACGATCCCGGAGATGGTGGACTCTTCGAGCGTTGTCGACGACCCCTGCGTAGCCGCGACGGAGGTTGCCGAGGGAGTCACCTCGAACCCGTGCGGCCGCTGGGAGCAGCCCGTCAGCACGGCCACGGCCATCGCCCCCGCGGCGATGCAGGCGAGTCTCACCAGGCCCTTCATGCTATCTGCAGGAACAGCACGCCACATCGTGTCCACGGTGGTTGCCTACCTGCCCCTGCGGCGTAGCGCCCAGTACAGGACCAGCCCGCCCCCGAGGAAGGCGAGGCCGCAAAGGCCGCCAAGGGCCACATACAGCCCTGGGCTGCCGATTCCCCCCCTCACTGTTGAGTGCGCCTGCGTTTCTGCTTCGGGGAAGGCCGTCGGTGCAGGTGCACTTGTCTCCTGCACTATGCTCGCCGGAGCGGGTGGCTGGCCGATCAGATCCAGCCTGAAGACCCCTCCGCCCAGGCTCGCGGTGTAGAGGTGCTGTCCATCCGATGTGATGGCCATCCCAGTGAGAGCCCGCATGGTCAAGCCTGCGTTGATCCGCTCCCATGTTCGCCCTCCATCCTGTGACCGGTAGGCGCCGCTGGCATTGTCTGAGGCATAGAGTCGAGCGGGGTTGGACGGATCGAAGACGATGTCGTGGATCACGGGGTTTGGCTCAAGACCGGCGGCCCGGCTGCCCCAGGTCTCGCCACCGTCATCGCTTTCCCACATCCCCACCCGATCGATGCTCGCCAGAACGTGGTTTCCGTTCGTAGGATCAATGGCGACCGCGCTTACCCGTCCCGCGCGTGGGTCGATCCCCAGTGAACGCCAGGTTGAGCCTCCGTCGGATGAGCGAAACAGCCCGGCCTCGGTCGCCGCGAAGACGAGTTCGGATCGAGAGGGATCGACGGCCAGGTCAAGGACGGCGGCGGGGTCCGGGAGAACACCGCTTTCCAATCTCCAGCTTGCCCCGCCGTCCTGAGAGACGATTACCGCGCCGCCCGTTGGCGGACAGGGCTCGTGGTAGATGATGCAGCCCCCATGCGCGAAGCCGGCGTAGACAACCGAGGGATTCGAAGGGGCAAAGGCGAACACCGAGATCGGAGACATGCCCGCCAGCCCGTCGCCCTCCAATCGCTCCCCTTGTTGATTGGATAGAGGGGCCTTGTGCCACGATTGGCCCCCGTCGATGCTTTCAAAGACCTCGGGAGACCCGGCCAGGAGGAGATGCTGAGGATCGACGGGGTCGACGACCACGGTATTCCAGTCCAACCTGAGGATGGCTGACGGAGAGGAGTTGGCGAGCCCGTTCCATAGGTTGCCTCCATCCTCGCTCCGCCAGATGCCGCTGGGCCCGGCCGCATAAACGACCCCAGCCTGAATCGGATCGACCGCCACGCTTCGCAGCAGTGCCCCGCTGTAGCCCTGGCTTGAATTGACCCAGTTCTGCCCTCCATCCTCGCTCAGGAAGTTGCCTCCCCCATAGTTGTTGATGAACAGCCGATCTGCATCACGCGGGTCGCACTGGATGTCGATCGGAAACCCGGTCACGATGTGAGGTGGACCCCACCCGGTGACGCTGGATGGGAGCTCGCGCCAGGTCGCTCCAGCATCCTGGCTGCGGTACACCCGTGCCTCACTGGCGGCATAGGCGATGTCCGGTTCCCCCGGACAGAACTCAACTGACGACAACGCCTCCAAAATGCGGTCGGCTGGCGGCGTCAGGACCTGGGTCCAATTCTCGCCTCCGTTCTCCGTCCGGTAGATGCCGGCCGGGCTGGTCTCCCCCCTCGACCGAAGGTAGTCGGCGTAGGCACCGATGCCAGTGCTAGCGTGGCCCGCGGCCGCAAGCAGAACCTCGGGTTTCTCCGGATGCATGGTCAGGCTGCCGATGTAGAGCATCCTCAAACCGTGGGATTCGCCCTGCACTTGCCAGCTCTTCCCACCGTCTGCGGACACCAGCACGCCAAGGCCTCCAAGTGGATCGGTGGCCGGGTCTCCCTCGCCCGCGGCGCCGCGGTCAAAGATGCCTGTGGAGACGTAGAGCTTCTGCGAGTTGGAGGGGTCAATCCACATGTAGCGAGTCAGGCTGGAGGGGATGCCGCCATCCCAGATCTTCTCCCAGGAGCGGCCGGCATCTGCCGTGCGGAAGATCACGCCCCCGGTGCCGTTGCCCCAGATCGCCGGGCCCCCGAGCGCTTCCGAGGTGAGTTCCCCCATGGCGTAGACGATGTCCGATGAGAGCGGATCGATCGTGAAACCCCGGAAGGTCAGTCCATCGTGTTCGACTCGAATCCCCGAGTCGCGTTGTTCCCACGTCCGTCCCCCGTCGGAGGACCGGTAGATATGCCCCGTGCCCTGAGTCCCTGCCCATACGATACTGGGGTCGAGAGGGTCGACGGTCAGCGAGAAGACCGGCACGGCGTCGCCTGTCGTCCCAGCCTGAGGGGGAATCCCCTCATTGGCCGCCTGCCAGGTCCGTCCATTGTCGGTGCTGATGTGCACGCCGGAGTAGGCATCGGTGACGTACCACGTATTGGGATCCTCGAAGTTGTAGCGAATGTCATAGCCCAGGCCTCCGGGAGGGCCGCCGGTGCGGACCCAGGTCAGGTCTCCCGCCGGCTGCGGTTCGGCAGTGGGCACGGGCGCGGACGGCGCCTCGGGTGGCGCAACTCCTTCGCCCGGGAGGAGCGTGAGGTCATCGAATTCCGCAACCGCTTCGCCAAAGACGTGCAGCATCAATCCGGCACCCGGGAGCGGGTCGACTTCGACGGCATGCAGCTCGACGCCGGGCCCGAGGAATGCGTGCTGCTCGGTCCCGGCCAGGTTCAGCTCCAGCAGCCACCACTCGCCGACCGCCAAGCTTGAAGGCGCGGAAGCCAGCGTAACCTGCTGGCCGCCGACATCCCGCACCAGCGCGGCCTCCTCTGCACCGACCCGCAGGATATCCATCCCGCCTTCGCTGATGTGGTAGCGCACCTCAAGGAAGCCATCCCCCTCGAGCCGAAGCCTCAGCACAATCCCGCCCGACACCTGCGCTTCGGGACGGATGGCATAGCCTTCCCCTTGGATACGAAGGACGCCACCGGCCACGACCGCGTTGGACGTTCGCTCCCAGCCGGGAAGGGCAGGGTTGTCGAAAGGTTCGACTTCACCCCCCTCCTGCGCGTGGGCGGCACCGGACAAGAGGCCGATGACTGCGAGTGTACTCAGGAGGAGGACGAGTCTTACGGAAGGGACTCTGGTCATCATCCGGCAGTTCTCCCTTCGAACGTGGTGTGAGGTGCGCCGATCGCAGCGTGCGACTCTCCTACCGGCGCAGACGCGCAGAAACGCGCCAGGGGCCGATGAGATGGGCTGCCAGACGGAGGAGGGAGGGGAGGGTAGGCGCGCAGAAACGCAAGGAGGCTGGGCGGTCCCTTTCGAGGGCCCCGTGGCGTCATCGTCCCCCACCCCGAGGGGCCTATCCCCTCCGACGATCGCCGGTCGCAGGGCGCCCCTGGCGGGGCACCCACGCTCCATACTACAACCCCGCTCGCTTGGCGACAACCCCGACCGGACCGACTGTCGCGTGCTTCAATCGGGAAAAGGCGCGTTTGAAGCGGTCCTGTCCGCCGACCCCGATGAGA
>VGFB01000194.1 GCA_016869015.1 Armatimonadota bacterium | reverse complement strand
GCTCCTGCGGAGCGCTCACCGTCTCCCGACCAACGACACGATCCTACCCGGCGCTTCGGGCGCTTGCCAAGACGTGGTTCCCACCTACAAACGAGAGTCAGTCCCGGCGTCACGGGGCGTGGTCCAGGCGGGCGAACCAGGCCGGGTCGACGTCAGGGAAGATGGCATCCCGGGCGCACAGGTCGCCGAAGTAGGCCCAGTCCTCCGGCGAGAGCGTCTCGTGACGCGCCCAGCGGCGGGCGAGGTCGGCGACGCGGCTGAAGTCGGTGTGATGCCCATCCAGGCGGCGAGCAGCGTAGTCCGGAGCGCCGCCCGTGGTGATCAGGAACTGCCAGTCGGAGGCCTGCAGCAGGAACAGCTCTCGGGCGGCCTGGGCCACGAACGCCCGCAGTTGTTGGTCCGGCGTGTCCGCGAAGGCGCGGGCCAGTTCGCGCATGTCCCCCTCGGCGTCGTAGACGCGCCGCCACGTCCACTCCGTCTGCGGGTTCAGCCAGACGAAGTGCCCGCCCCCGGCGCCCCACGAGCCCTCCGGAAGGGTGATCGCCGCGGCCGGAGGGCTGTCGTCGAGGTACTCGTGGCAGGTCATGAACTCGACCCGCGGGTCCTCGTGGGCCCAGCGAATCACCCGCTCCAGCCATGCCGGGCCCTCGTGCCACCAGTGGCCGAAGAGCTCGGCGTCGAAGGGCGCGCAGATGAGCGGACGGCGGCCGGAGGGGCGGGGCTGGGCCTCGAGGAGCCCGTGGATGAGGGAGACGAAGTGAGCGGCGTTCTCCCCCGCGCGCTGCTCGGCCATCTCCGGAACGTAGGGCTGCTTGGTGGCCAGGTCGTTCCGGTCGTCCGTGACGCGCCAATAGCGGTGGTCGCCGGGCAGGTGCTTCTTGTGGAACTCGAGGTACCAGCCGTCTCCGGGGTAGCCGTGATCGGCGCTCCAGACCTGATGGGATGCGTCGGGGTGGCGCACGAGGCATGCGACGGGCGGGTGGTCCTCGAAGTGGCAGCCGACGAAGTATGGGAAGTGGGGGCTCTTCTCCCAACCTGGGCGGGGAGTCTCATCCCGCCGACGGAGGCGGCCCCACAGCTTGCCGAGGTTGTTGTCGTAGTCGATGTCCACCGGCAGCGGATCGCCGCCCGCGAGCATGTGCGTGTCGACGATGAAGTAGTCGAAGCCGTTCTCGCCGAGGAACTCCTCGATCCCCTTCCGCAGCCACGTCCTCCCGTGGGGCGGAACGACGGAGGCCGGCGGGGCCCACGGGGCCCGCGGACGGTAGGCGCACTCGGGGACCCAGAAGCCGCGCGGGTACCGGCCGATGAGCCGCTCGTAGCTCCGCGCCCCCTGCCGGACCTGAGCCTGGATCGAGCACTCCTCGTGGAGAAGGGGGAAGTACCCGTGGGTGGCGCCGGAGCTCATCAGTTCCAGGGCTCCACGTTCCTGCAACTCGCGGAAGCCGCCCACGATGTCGCGCCCCAGATCCTCCTCGAAGTACCGCGCCAGCTCGGCGAAGTGCGCCGCCCAGCGCTCGGCCAGCCAGGCCAGGTGACCGTCGCCGCGGCCGGCGAACTCGGCCGCGTTGGCCTTGGCCTGCTCGACCCGGTCGTGCAGGTAGGGCGGGAACCACTCGCAGAAGCGGGGGTCGGCCAGTTGCTCCATCACCACCGGCGTCAGGGAGACCGTGACCCGGGGCGCGATACCGTCGTCGGCCAGGCGCCGGAAGACGCGCAGCAGCGGGAGGTAGCAGTCCGCCGCCGCGTCGTACAGCATCTGGGCCCCGTGCGGCCAGGTGGAGTGGCCCAGGACGTACGGCAGATGGGTATGCAGAACCAGACAGAATGCGCCGGGAGGTGACATCTCACCCTCGGGTCGTGTAGTATCCTCGCGGCAGGTCAGTCGGTGCCACAACAGCAGGGAGCGACACATGGTCCCGGTCAAGGTCGCTTTGGTCTGGCACATGCATCAGCCGTGGTACCTGTGGCCCGACGGGGCGGAGGCGGCTCTGCCGTTCGCCCGCCTTCACGGCTATGCCGGGTACCATGACATGCCGTGGCTCGCGCGGCAGTTCAGCCGCACGCGGGTGACGTTCAACCTCGTGCCGTCGCTGATGGCCCAGATCGCCGGCTACGCTCGAGGTGACATCACCGACCGGGCCCTCGAGCTCTCCCACCGCCCCGCCGCCGATCTGGACGAGGACCAACAGGCGTACCTGTTGAGACACTTCGCCGCGGGGCACCCCGATCATCTGCGCGAGACGAGCCCTCGGTATGGGCAATTATCGCACAAGAGGGGGCTGCTCGGCAATGGCGAGCGTCTGGAGGCGGCGCGGCGCAGCTTCACCGTCCAGGAGCTGCTCGATCTGCAGGTCTGGATGAACCTGGCATGCTGCGGGTACTCGCTGCGGCGGGAGAGCCCCGTCGTGCGGGAGCTCTGGGCCAAGGACCGGAGCTTCACGGAGGGGGACAAGACGGCGCTGCTGGAGGCGCTGCAGGGAACGCTGGCGAGCCTACCGGCCGTCTACTCGGCCGCCCACCGCGAGGGTCGGGCCGAACTGAGCTGCTCGCCGTACTACCACCCGATCCTCCCGCTGCTGTGCGACATGCGGGACGCGACGCGGCGCATCCCGCGCGAGGACTTGCCGGAGCAGCTATGGCAGGCCCCGGAGGACGCCGCCGAGCAACTGCGCCGCGCCCGCGCGCAGCATGAGGCGATGTTCGGCCAAGCGCCGGCGGGGCTGTGGCCTTCGGAGGGCGCGGTGAGCGACGCGGCGCTGGCGGTGGCCGCCGAGGCCGGGTTCGCCTGGGCGGCCTCCGATGAGGAGGTCCTGCTGAACAGCCTCCGCCCGGAGACGGGCGGCCGCCCGGCCGCCGGCGAGCTATACCGGCCGTACCGGATAGGCGACACCGAACTGAGCCTCGTCTTCCGGGACCACCCGCTATCTGACAGTATCGGATTCGCATACCGGACCTGGGACCCCGCCGATGCGGCGGCGGACTTCGTCGAGCGGCTGCGGCGGATCGGCGCGGCATGGTCCGACCGCGACCGCCCCCCGCTGGTGAGTGTCATCCTGGATGGGGAGAACGCCTGGGGCGCGTACCCGGACGGCGGGGAGGGGTTCCTGCGCGCGCTGTACGCCGCGCTTGGGTCGGACCCCGACCTGGAGACAACCTCCCCCGACGAGTACCTGCGCGAGTTCCCGGCGACCGATCGGCTGGACAACGTGTTCCCGGGCTCGTGGATCGACCACTCCTATCGCACCTGGATCGGCGGTGCGGAGCACCGGAGGGCGTGGACGCTGCTGGGACAGGCGCGCGAGGCCCTGAAGCGAGCTGGGGACGGGGAGCCGGCGGAGCGGGCCGGGGAGTACCTGCTGCGCGTGGAGGGCAGCGACTGGTTCTGGTGGTACAGCGAGTACCACCACGACGAGTATGAGGCTGTCTTCGATGCGCTGTACCGGGCGAATCTGGCGGCGACCTACGCCGCCCTCGGGCTGCCTGAGCCGGCCGAGCTTGCGGAGCCGATCTCGGCCGCCACCTCCGGCTGGCTGATCCGCAGCCCGGCGGGATACATGCAGCCGACGATCAACGGGCGGGTGACGGACTACTTCGAGTGGCAGCCGGCCGGCCTGCTGCGCACCTCCGCGCTCGCCTCCGCAATGCACCGGTCGGCGCACATCGTGCGCGAGGTGTACTTCGGCTTCGACCGTGAGGCCCTCTACCTGCGCGTGGACACTGTCGGCCCCGCGGCCGACGCCCTGGACGGGGCGGCGCTCTGTTTCACCTTCCCCGGTCGGCCGGACCGCCGCGTGGCCCTCGCGCCCCCCGCGGAGCCCGCGACGGCCCCGCGCCTGACCGGCGACCTGGCGTCGGCAGCCGACGGGGCGCTCGACACGATCGCCGAGCTCCGCATAGACCTCGCACCGCTCGGAGCGCAGCCCGGCGGCTTCGTGGCGTTCGCCGTGTGCGTGGAGCTCGACGGGCGTGTCCTCGAGCGCTGGCCGCTTCGCGGGTTCGTGCGCGTGGAGACGCCGACCGAGGACGCCCTGGCCTCCTCGTGGATCGTGTAGGGGGCCCGGCGGCGGCCCGGCCCTCTGCGAAGAGGTGGTGCGTCGAGAGCCTGCGAACCGCGCCGACATGCGCTTGCCCGTCCGCCAGTACCGCTGCTACCCTCGGCCCGGGGCGGAGTACGATGAGTCCGCCTTCGGGCATGAGCACCGCGTGCTCGACCTCGATCCGGCGGCGATTGCCCTGATCACCGTCGACCTGTGGAACATGGGCTGGGGCGTAGAGCCGCTCGTGCCCGAGTTGGGCTTCCACGCCGAGCACAACTTCGTCGGCCTGGGCAAGCGGGCGTGCGCCGAGGCGCGGCGCATCACCGAGGAGCACATCGCGCCCGTGCTGGCGGCCGCTCGGGAGGCCGGCCTGACGATCATTCACAGCAACTCGCCGCGGGTCGTGGCGAAGCACCCCGAGTGCGCGTACACAGTGCCCGAGCCGTCCCCCTCAGGACCGCCGGAGGACGCCTGGCCGCCGTGGGAGATCCACGAGCGCGCGCGCGAGGAGTACGTTGCGACGACGTACGGCCCCGGCGCCGAGGCCGTCTGGGAGCGCATGCGGGCCGTCGCCGACTTCCCTCCGCCCGTGACGCCCGTTGCGGGCGACCTGTGCGTCTACCAACAGGCGGCGGTCGACGCGATCTTGCGGGAGCGGCACATCACCGCGGTCATTCACGTGGGCTTCCTGCTGGCCCACTGCCTCCTGGACAAGCCCGGGGGCGTGCGGAGCCTGGCCGCGATCTGGCGCGCGCCGGGCTACCGGGACATCTTGCTGCGCGACTGCACGATCGCGCAGGAATCGCACGAGACCATCGCCGACTTCGGCGTGACAAAGGCCTTCATCTTCTGGCTGGAGGCGACGGGAATCCCCACCGCGACCGCTGCAGAGTTCATCGAAGCGGCGCAAGCCTGAAGGACGCGCGCCCCATGCAACCGGAGCCGGGCGATCCAGGGATCGAGGTTGACCGCGAGGACGTGAGGCGGGCGGCGGGTGAAGTGGGCATCGCGCGCGGCGACACGGTGATGTTCCACAGCTCGCTGAGCAGCATGGGGACAGTGGTCGGCGGGCCGGACACGGTGATCGACGGCTTCCTGGAGGCCGTCGGGTCGGAGGGCACCGTCGCGGCGCCGACGCTCTGGTGGCATCAGACGGACCCACCGCTGCGCATGGAGGACTGGGACCCGGACACCTCGCCCTCCTACCCGGGGCTGATCACCGAGCACTTCCGGCGTCGGCCCGACAGCCTCCGCAGCAACAACCCGACCCACTCGGTCTCCGCCATCGGCGCCCGGGCCGTCGAGCTGACCCGCGACCACGGCGCCACCGGCCGGAGGCCCTGCGTCTTCGGCGACGCGGCCTTCGCCCGCGCGAGCCCGTGGGAGCGTCTGTACCAATGGAACGCGGCCTACTGCTTCATCGGGGTCGACTTCACGGTGAACACGATGTCCCACTATATCGAGACCGTCCTCGTTGAGGCGGCGCTGCGGGAGGCGCAGGGGCCGCTCCGGCGGAAGCTCCGAGCCCGCCTTCAGGCGCGCCACGCTGAGGGCGTCTGGCCGTGGTACGACCGCACGGGCATGGAGGACTGTCTGACCGATCGGGGGCTGGTGCGGCGCGGGCGGATCGGCTCGGCGACGCTGCGCTGCATCCGCGCCCGAGACATGGTGGACCACACGCTCTCCATCCTCCGCGCCCAGCCGGCGCACTGGTTCCAGGCCAACTTCCAGGCCTGGCTGGCCGAGGCCGAGGGAAAGGCGGACGCCCCGTGAGCCGACGCGTCTGGATCGACACCCACATCCACGTGTGCGACCTTGGCCCGGACGGCCTCCCACGACCCGGCTTCACCGAGGCCCTCCTCGCCGTGCCGGGTGCCGAGGAGGCGGACCTGCGCTTCGTGGTCAGTCCGGACGGCGAGCGGCTCTCGCGGGTCGGGGAGTCGGCCGAGGGTGTGATCGAGGGGAACGGCTTCATCCGCGATCTCGTCCGCCGGGCGCCGGGCCGCCTGTACGGAAGCTGCATGGTCAACCCGCACTTCCCGGACGCCTCGCGGACGATGATGGACCGCTGCCTGGGCGAATCGGGCTTCGTGCAGCTTGGCGAGATGCTGCAGTACATGATGGACTACCGCCTGGACAGCGACGCGGTCGAGGAGCTGGTCCGCCACGCCCTCGACTTCGACGTGCCCGTCCAGGTGCACATCTCGACCTCCAACCGCATGACCCACAACTCGAGCTGGGGCGTCGAGCAGCTGCAGGACCTCTTCGGCCTCGTGGACCGAGTTCCCGAGGCGAAGTACATCCTGGCACACCTCGTCGGCATGCAGGACGATGACCCGCCCGTGGTGGATCAGTATCTCGATCTGGTCGAGGCGCGCTTCGGCGCCTGGCCGGAGCGCTTCTGGGCGGAGATCCGCGACTTCAACTCGCCCGGCGTCCGCAGCGTGCTGGGCCGCGTGCCCGCCAACCGCCTGCTCGCCGGCACGGACTGGGTGACGCGCGTCGGCCCGCCATTCCTGCCCTATGGCGTCGTCTTCGATGTGAAGCGCGCGGAGGACAACCCCTACGCTCCCCGCGTTGAGAGCATGGTGCAGTTCCTGCGCGAGGCGGGCGCCGACGAGGCGACCGTCCGTCTCATCGGCGGGGGGAATGCGCGCGAGCTGCTCCGGATCAGCGACTGAACTCCTCGGAGGCATGACGCCGTGCTTGGTTTCCTGACCCTCTTCGCCGGGACACACCCCTCGCTTGCCGCGCAGGAGGGCCCTCCCTTCCCGCGCATCGCGAACTGCTATGCCGTGCAACTGACGCCTCACAGCACGCCGGAAGACCTCGACGAGATCGCCCAGTGGGACCTGCTGATCGGGGGCGTGTGGGCGAACTGGGGGGACGCCGAATCGGTGCGTCGGGTGCGGGAGAACCTGCAGGCGGTTCGCGAGAGGAACCCGCACATCATCATCCTCGACTTCTCCTCCTCCGCGCCATATGCGGACCCGAAGGACGCGAGCTTCCCGGCCACCGGTTGGCTGCTGCAGCCCGACGGCAGCCGGATCGAGGGCTGGCCGGGGACGCAGATGATCAACCTCACGCAGCCCGCGGTGATTGACTGGCTGGCCGCGCGGTCCGTCGCCAGCGTGCGGGAGCGGG
>VGFB01000193.1 GCA_016869015.1 Armatimonadota bacterium | reverse complement strand
TGTCAGCTCCCCTGCCCTTGCCGCCAGCAGCTCCTCGATCTCCTTCTGCACCGCCTGGGCGAGCTTCCCGGCTTCCGGGCGCTCCTCGGGCGGCAGGTTCCCGAGGCCCGACATGAGGTCCCTTAAGCGCCCCGCCTTCCGCCCGAGGAACGCAACACGCGCGGCCTCCAGGTCGTGGGCCGTTGCCGCCCGCTCGATGGCCTCGCGCGCCTCCTGAGCCAGCGCCTGCAGTTGGTCCTGCATCGTTGATGCCTCCCGCCATGCGCGCCGGTCGCCTGCGCTGGCGCGTCGTTCACTTCGCACTTCTCACTCCGCACTTCGCGCTGCCGCTCAACAAAGAACCCCCGGCCTGTCCCGAGGGACGAGAGCCGGGGGCCATCGCTTGTGAACCACCCAATCGGTGGGGCCGCCCCGTAACGCGGGGCCCGCGGCGACGCCTAGTGGGAGGCACAGAGCCTCCGTTCAGCGCGCGGCTCCGGAGCGAACTTCGGCGGATCGCTTGACCGGGGCGGCTCTCAGCCCGTGACCGCCCCTCTCTGCTGTCTCGATGGCCGCCTACTTTGCTCCTTCACAGCCTGTGTCGTATGGAACCGGCAACGGCGTCGCGGCTGAAGGCCGCTCCTACAACGGATGCTGCCGGCGATACTCATACATCATCAACGCAGCGGCGACGGCGACGTTGAGGCTTTCAGTCCCGCCGGGCATGGGGATCGCGAGTCTCGTCACCCCGGGGCCGATCAACTCCTCCGGCAGCCCTTGGGTCTCCCCTCCGAGGAGGAGCGCCGCGCGCGGCGGCAGGCCGGCCGTATAGAGCGTGTCATCGGCGTAGACCGTGGCGGCGATCACTTCGACCCGGTTGGCGGCACACCAGCCCAGAAACTCGTCCGGCTGAGCGCGGCGGATCACCGGGCAGTGGAACAGCGACCCCATCGTCGCGCGGACGACCTTCGGGCTGTACGGGTCGACGCTGTTCCCCAGGGCCGCCAGGCCCGCCGCGCCGACGGCGTGCGCGGTGCGGATCATCGTGCCCAGATTGCCCGGGTCCTGCGTCTCGAACGGCGCCACGATGAGGCACTGCTCGGCGAGTGCGAGATCCGCTAGGCGCCCCCCCGGAATACGCGCCTCGGCCGCGATGGGTTGCGGAGTGACCGTGCTGGTCATGTGCTCGAGGACGCGCTCCGTGACCTCGAACACCTCGGCCTCCGGCGGAAGCGACGCCAGGAAAGCTGTTTCCCGGTGCCCGGCGGCCCGCTCGGGGCACCAGAACAGCGTCTCCAGCTTCACCCCGGCCCGCCGGGCCTCCTCGATGAGCGAGAGGCCCTCGAGTTGGAAGCGATCCCGCTCCCGACGCCCCTTGCCGGTCTCGAGCGACTTGTAGGCCCGGATGCGGGGGTTGGCGGGACTCTCAATCCTCACCGGCCGAACCTCCGCCGACCGCTCGCCCGTGCCGTTGGCCTGAGGCCTGAGACGCGGTTGCCGTCAGGCCAGCGCCGCCTGAGCGTGCTGCACCACCGTCCCGAAGGCGGCCGGGTCGGCAAAGGCCAGATCGGCCAGCTGCTTGCGGTCCAGCTCGATGCCGGCCTTCTTGAGGCCGCCGATGAACCGGCTGTAGCTCAGCCCGTGCTCCCGCACGCCGGCGCTGATCCGCGCAATCCAGAGCCGCCGGAAGTCCCGCTTGCGGTCGCGCCGATGCTCGTAGGCGAACTGGTCCGAGCGCATCACCGACTGCACGGCCATGCGGAACCACCGCGACCGCTTCCCCCGGTAGCCCTTTGCCAGCTTCATCACGCGCTTGTGGCGCCGATGTCCCGCGACACCACGCTTGATCCTGGTCATGCTCGCGTCCGTCCTTTCACCAGCCGTCGCCCTCGGTGCGGGGCCCCGACCCACCCGCGCTCACAAGACGCTGTAAGGGCGCAACGGCGCGCACAGAAGTGCACGCCGGCGTCTCGCGGGGTCTGTGCCGGCGTTTAGCCGTGGGGCACCATGCGCCGGGCGCGCTTGGCATCCCGCCCGGTCAACTCACCCAACCGCCGGAGGCTGCGCTTCCGCTTGCTGGTCTTCTTGGAGAGGAGGTGGCTCCGTCCCGCCTTCTTGAACAGGACCTTCCCCGTCCCCGTGATCTTGAACCGCTTCGCCGCGGCCTTCCTCGTCTTCGCCTTCACCTTTGGCATACTGATCGCTGCTCTCTGGGGCGGCCTTCTTGGCGCTCTGGAGTTTCTCGAGGATCTCGGGTCGGGGCGTCAGGACCATCGTCATGTTGCGGACCTCCATGCGGGGCATCTGGTCCACATCGGCGATGGCCTTGCAGGCCTCGATGAAATGCAGGAGCTGAGTGCGCCCGATCTCCTTGTGTCGCAGCTCCGGCCCCCTGAAGATGACGTTGAACTTGACCTTGTGCCCCTTCAGGAGGAACTTCTCGGCGTGTTTGGCCTTCACTTCCAGGTCGTGATCATCGGTGTTCGGTCGAACACGGATCGTCTTGACCTCGACCTGCCGGCTCTTCTTCTGCGAGTCCCGTTCCTTCTTGCGCTGCTGGTAACGGAACTTGCCGTAGTCCATGATCCGGCAGACGGGCGGCTCCGCCTGGGGGGCGACCTCAATGAGGTCCGACCCCCGCTCTTCCGCCTGCCGCAGGGCTTCCTCAACGGAGAGGATTCCGAGCTGCTCGCCCTCTTCGGTGACGACACGAACCTCGCGAGCCCGAATGGCGCGATTGACGCGCAACCGTTTCTCGGGCTTCCGCAACGCCGGCTTGGATCGCCGCAAAGGCCGCAGTCTCCTTTTGGCCGCGCACACCACAACACGTGGCCCGCTTCACCGCGCGGCCCAGGGTTTCGGGCTGTCACACTACCAAATCCGCCCGGCCGTGTCAAGACAAACGCCGTCCGCGACCGGCGACCGGATGCCGTTGCGTTGACACTCATTCGGGGCCGGTGCTATACTGACGCGGCGATCGAGCTACTCACCTCAGTCCGGGACGTCCGGGGCGCCTGGAATGCTCCTGCACGACACGACGCGCAAGCTACGCGTGCAACTTCGTCGGACCTGGCTCTGGTGGAGCTGCATACCGTTGGTGGCGGTGCTCCTCGGCCTCGCGGCCACCACGGCCGCCTGCGCCTCCCAGCCCGTCCTGTCCACCAAGCGGGCGGAGGACTCCTTCTACGTCTTCCTGGCCATCTCCGCACTCGTGTTCCTGTTCGCCTTCACCATCGACGGGCACTGGACCAACCCCAAGCGCGTCGCCAGGCACCTCCAGAAGCGGCTGGGCGAAGCCGCCACCCTCCCGGTCGGGATCGATCCTGCCGCCGCTCAGGCCGCGGAGACGCGGGCCGGGATCGCTTCGGGCATCGTACTGGGCTCCTCCACCAGCCTCGCTCTCATGGGTCACGCCATCGGGCTGATCGCGATCCTCTGCATCCTCAGCGGCGCCGGGCCGGTGCACGCCTACCTGCTGCTGGCCGTGGCGGTCTCCTACCAGCTCTACCTCTTCAGCCGCCACCCCTACTACGAACAACTGGCCGAAGCGGCGTACGCCGGAGAGCTGGAGACGGAGGAGGATGGGAAGGACCAGTCGGGCAACCGGCGGTCCTAGGCACGCGCCGGGGACGGGAGCTTCGCGCGGCCGAGTCACCACGACTCGGCCGCGTTTCGAATCGGATACGACAACCGGAAGCGGTCGGGCGCGTATGGAATGGCAGGCCAGGCCCACGCTTCCGGCCACGACGACGGGGCATGCCCCGCGGACGATACTCAGGCAGGCGAGGATCCATGGCGACACGCGCAGACTGGCAGCGGACACACTGGTGCGGCGAGGTCCGGAAGGCAGACGTGGGGGGGGAGATGACCTTCAACGGCTGGGTCCGTCGGCGGCGCGACCACGGCGGCCTGATCTTCGTGGACCTCGTGGATCGCACAGGTCTGTGCCAGGTCGTGTTTGACCCGTCCGAGTGCCCCGACGCCCACGCGACGGCCGGCGGCTTGCGCGGCGAGTACGTGCTGAGCGTAAGCGGGGTGCTGGCCGCGCGCTCCGATGAGACCGTCAACCCCAGGCTGGAGACGGGTGAGGTGGAGCTGCGGGCGCGGCGCGCCGAGGTCCTGAACCCCTCGGAGACGCCGCCGTTCTCGCTGACGGAGGAGGATGCCGCGGCGGACGAGATGATCCGGCTGCGGTACCGGTACCTCGACCTGCGCACCCCCCGCATGCAGCGGAATCTGCGGCTCCGCCACCGGGCGGCCCAGGCCGCACGCAGCTACCTCGATGCCCAGGGGTTCTGGGAGGTCGAGACGCCGATGCTCTTCCGGCAGACCCCCGAGGGCGCCCGCGACTACCTGGTGCCCAGCCGGGTCAACCCGGGGCACTTCTATGCTCTGCCGCAGTCGCCGCAGATCATGAAGCAGCTGCTGATGGTGGCGGGGATGGAGCGGTACTATCAGCTCGCCCGGTGCCTGCGGGATGAGGACCTCCGCCGCGACCGGCAGCCCGAGCACACCCAGATCGACATGGAGCTGGCCTTCGTGACGCGCGAGGATATCCTGACCGTCACCGAGGGGCTCTTTCGCGCCATCTTCCGAGAGACCATCGGCTACGAGCTGCCCGATCCCTTCCCGCGCATGACCCACGCGGAGGCCGTTGCGAAGTACGGCACCGACAAACCCGACACGCGCTACGGCATGGAGCTGACGGACCTGGGCGACATCGCCGCGCAGTGCGAGTTTCGCGTCTTCGCGAGCGCCGTGCAGTCCGGCGGGCAGGTGAAGGCCATCGCGGCCCCCGGCGGCGCCCAGTGGGGCCGGATGGTGATGGACCGGATCACCGAGGAGCTCCAGCGGGAGACCCGCGCCAAGGGACTCGCCTGGATCGCGCTCCTCGACGAGGGCCCGAAGTCGCCCATCGCCAAGTTCTTCACCGACGAGCAACTGCGCGACCTCATCGCCCGCACCGGCGCCAACCCCGGGGACATGGTCCTCATGGTCGCCGACCAGCCGGACGTCGTGGCCGAAGCGCTGGATCGCCTGCGCCGGAAGCTCGCCGATCGACTCGGCCTGATCCCGGAGGGGGTCTTCTCGCCACTGTGGGTGCTGGACTTCCCGATGTTCGCCTGGAGCGAGGACGAGGGCCGATGGGACGCCGAGCATCACCCGTTCTGCATGCCGCACCCCGATGACATCGACCTCATTGAGAGCGACCCGGGCAAGGTGCGCGCGCAGGCCTATGATGTCGTGATGAACGGGGACGAGCTGGGCTCCGGCAGCATCCGAATCCACCGCCGGGACATCCAGCAGCGCATCTTCAGCATGCTCGGCATCACCGCCGAGCAGGCCGAGGAGCGTTTCGGCTTCCTGCTCAAGGCCTTCGAGTACGGCACTCCGCCGCACGGAGGCATCGCGCCGGGCTTCGACCGCATCGTGATGTGGCTCTGCGGCGAGCCTAACATCCGCGAAGTGATGGCCTTCCCCAAGACCCAGACCGCCCAGTGCCTCATGAGCGGCGCGCCGTCGATGGTTGACGACCGGCTGCTCCGCGACCTGCACATCAAGCTGGACCTCCCGCCGGAGGGCTAGACGGCCGGCATGGCGGAGCGGCGGAGAACGGCAACGGCAGCCCCGAGAGACCGATGAGCCGCGCGGCGAACAGTCGCGCGGCTCCCTCGTCCGTCCCCCAGGGAGTGTGATCCCCGTCTCATTCCCCAACTGTGCGATTAGCGGAACCCCCTAACGGGTATCTACTATATGCAGTAGTACGTAGGTGGTCAACCGGCCCGACCTGCGAGAGAGATGCACCGGGGCGGACCGGGGGAAAGCGAGGGGCTTCAGATGAAGACTGAGCGAGCGATGCAGATGGCGTTGTTTGTGGGAGCGATCGCCGCGGCGTGGCTGATCGCAGCGCCTCGACCGGCCCATGCGGGCGATACGGGCAAGATCCTCGGCGTGATCGCGGCCGGAGTGATCCTCCACGAGATTCTCGACGATGACGACGATGGGCGCTGGGTGTGTCGCCGGCACAACTGGCGGCCGGCGTATGGGAGGGATTGCGGCCGGCCCGGCTTCTTCAACACCCAGCCGCGTTGCCCTCAGTGTCGCGGCTACGGTTGGCAACCGGTTCCGCCGGGGCATCGGGCTCCGGTCTGCTACGAGCCCGCCCGATCGGGGGTCCGTCTCGATGTGTACCGTGGCCCCCGCGGGAAGACCTCGGTCGGGATCGAGTATCGGGGTCGCCGCCGGTAGGCGCCCGGTAGCAGATCGCCGACTCCCGCCGCGTACGGCCCCGGCGCCCCCCACGCCGGGGCCGTTTGACTTGCAGCAGGCACAGCGCTACTCCACGTACTCGCCTGCCTCGCCCTTCAGCGCCGCGATGACCGCCACCCAGGCGATCTGGGGAAGCGCCTTCAGGCGCGGCAGTCGCCGCGGCTCCTGAATGACGCGGTACAGCCACTCCAGCCCACAGCGGCGCATCCACGCCGGGGCTCGCTTCAGCCGGCCGGAGATGACGTCGAAGCTGCCGCCCACGCCGATGCAGACGGGTACGCCGAGTTCGTCCATGTGCGCGCGGATCCACTTCTCCTGCCGGGGAATCCCGAATGCCACGAAGAGCACCGCCGGCTGCGCCCGCCGGATGCGATCGATGATCCCGGCCTCCTCGTCAGGCGCGAAGTACCCATGCTGCACCCCCGCGATCCGCAAGCCGGGGACTGCCGCCTTGAGGCTCTCGCCCGCCGCCTCGGCGACGCCCTCGGCGCCGCCGAGGAGGAACACGGAATGGCCCGCCTCGGTCGCCAGCTCGCAGAGGCGCTGGACCATGTCTACGCCCGAGACGCGCTCGCGGATCGGCACGTTCAGCAGCCGCGCCGCCAGCACAACGCCCTGCCCGTCGGCGGTCACGAGGTCGGCCTCGTCCATGATCTCGCGGAGCTCAGCATCCTCCCGCGCGCGGATCATGCCGCTGGCGTCACTGGTGACGATGATGTGCGGCGATCCCTCGGCGATGAAGTCGCGGGCCCGGTCCAGCGCGGCATCCATGCTCACCGGCGTGATGCGGACGCCCAGCAGGCGGATCGCGGCCCCGGTCTCGGTCCTCTCGCGCGGCAGGATGCGCAGCAGCACGAAACCGGCCACGCCACCGACGGCCAGGAAGCCGATCACGAGGAGAGCCTTCAGCGCGTAGTGCAGCTCGATCTGCCACACGAGCACGATCGCGAGCGCGCCGCACCAGGCGGCGCCCAAGGTG
>VGFB01000192.1 GCA_016869015.1 Armatimonadota bacterium | reverse complement strand
TGGGAGCCTGCGCGCGTCGACCGCGGGGCCAGAGGGCGGGGCATGCTGCTCGAGTTCTCAGGACTTCCAGTACCGCTCGGGGAACTTCCACGGCTCGCGGTAGTGAGGCTTGGCGAGGCGGGACGCCTCCTTATCGCCGACGATCCGCTCGGTCTCCGGGTCGAACCGCACCGAGCGCCCCAGCTTGTAGGCGATCAGGGCCAGGGTCACCGGCAGATCGACCCGCACGTGGTAGTCCACGCAGCAACTGGGCTGCTCGCGGGTCTTGACGCAGTCCAGCCACTCGCGCTCGTGTCCCGGCGAGGGCGGGATGGACTTCTCCGGGGGCTCGACGCCCTCCATGCGGTTGCCTTCGGGCATGATCTCGTGCGAGCCATAGTCCGAGACGAGGGTGCCGTTGGAGCCGTGGAAGTAGACCGCCAGCCGTCGCCGCGGCTCCGGATCGCCGTGGAGATCGAAGCCGTAGCTGTTGGTCATGGAGGTCCACCACTGCAGCGTCAGGTTGGGGTAGCGCCAGAGGATGTCCTGGTTGTCATACGCGTCGCCATCGTCGTCGAGGAAGTACCGGCCACCGCACACGCTCGTCTCGAGCGGGAAGCCCAGGTCCAGCGCCCAGATCGGCAGGTCGATGATGTGGGGCGCCATCCCCGGCGTCCACCCGCCGGTGTAGTCCAACCAGGAGCAGTGATTGTAGGAGTTGGCGACGAGGGTCGGATTGTAGCGCCCGAGGGGGGCCGGACCGCACCAGAAGTCCCAGTCGAAGCCCTCCGGCGGGTCGGAGTCGGCGCCCTTCCCGATCCCGTCGGGCATCTGGTTCAGCACGTGGAAGGTGCGGACGACGCCGATCTTCCCGAGATTCCCCGCGCGCACAAGCTCCACCACCCGCCGGTAGTTCTCGCCCGCGTGGATCTGCGTGCCGACCTGGCTGATGCAGCCGTGCTCGCGCACGGCGTTGCGCACGGCCAGGGTCTCGGCCGGGTACAGCGTCATCGGCTTCTGGATGTAGAGGTCCTTCTTGGCCTCGCAGGCGTCGATCGCCATGAGCGCGTGCCAGTGCGGCGGCGTGGCGATGATGACCGCGTCGATGTCCGGCTGCTGGAGCATCTGCCGGTAGTCGTCGTAGGGCTTGCAGGAGTCCGGGTAGTCGGCCACGACCGCCTCCCGCCGCGCCTGCCACACATCGCACGCCCCCGTGACCGCGACATCCGGGTGGGCGGCGCAGTTGCCCAGGTTCCCGCGCCCCATCCCGCCGCACCCGATGAGGCCCACGTGGATGCGCTCGTTCGGCCTCGTCTGACGAGCCATGCCCCGCCCGATGGGCAGTTGCGCCGCCGCCATGCCGATCGCCCCCCATCTCGCCGTGTCCTTCACGAACTGCCTCCGCGTTCGCGTACCCGAGCCGTCCATGCGGGTACCTCCCATCTTGCGGGTTCGAAGCGTCGGAGGTCGGTTCCGCGCCGTGGCGAAGCCCCCCTCCACACCGCGATCGAGGAACCAGAATGACTGGCTCCGTGCCCAGGATGGGCCTGTGCCCGATCGGCAAGTTCGTGTTCAGCAACGAGGATGCGGTGCGCCTCAAGCGGCGCCTCCAGGCGAAGCTGCGCGAGTGGAACGTGGGCTTCGTGGACCTGGAGGGCGTGTTGGAGGACGGACTGGTCAAGGACCAGCGACACGTGGATGTCGCGGTCGAGCACTTCCGCAAGGCCGGGGTTGACTGCCTGTACATGCCCCACTGCAACTTCGGCACCGAGGGCGCGGTCGGGATGATCGCGCGGCAGCTCGGGCTGCCGACGCTGCTCTGGGGCCCGCGCGATGAGGCGCCCCTGCCCGACGGCCGCCGCCTGCGGGACAGCCTGTGTGGGCTCTTCGCGAGCAGCAAGGTCCTCCACAAGCTCGGCGTGCCCTTCACCTACATTGAGAACTGCGGCCTCGAGGACGCGCCGCTGCGAGAGGGCGTGGACCGCTTCCTGCGCGCGGTGAGCGTCGCCGATGCGCTGCGCAACGGGGTCCGCATCGGTGTGATCGGGCAGCGGATCGACTTCTTCTGGACCACGATCATCAACGAGAGCGAACTGCTCCAGCGCTTCCACGTCGAGCTGCTGCCGCTGGACATGGTGGATTTCGTCCAGGCCATGCGCGACCGGGCGGCTGAGAACTGCGCCCTCTACCAGGAGGAGGTCACGGAGCTGCGGCAGCGGTTCAGGGTCGAGGGCTTCCCGACCGACGAACCGCTCATCAACGTCCTGGCGGCGCGCGATCAGATGCGGGCGCTGGCCGACGGCCACGCCCTCGATGGCCTCGCGCTGCAGAGCTTCATGTCGGTCGTCGACGCCGCCGGGGCGTACTGCACCTACGCCGAGAGTTGCGTGGCCGACCGCCTGCCGTACGGCGCGGAGACGGACGTGCATGGCGTGATCAGCGACCTGCTGCTGCGTCGTGCCATGCTGGGCGAGGCCCCCGCCTACCTCGCTGAGTTCACCGTGCGACACCCCGAGGACGACAACGCGGTGCTCCTCTGGCACGCCGGCGCGCCCCTATCGATGTGTGACCCCGCGGACACGCCGACCGTCGGCCACCACTGGATTCTCCCCAGTCCGCTGTCGGGGATGGTGCACTTCAAGCTCCGCGAGGGCCCGATCACGGTCGCGCGCTTCGACGGGGACCACGGGGAGTACCGGCTGGCCGTCGGCGAGGGGCACTCCGTTCCGGGCCCGCGCACGCTGAACAACTACGTGTGGATGCAGGTCGACGACTGGCCCGCCTGGGAGCGCACGCTCATGGAGGGCCCCTTCATCCACCACTGCGCCATGGCCTACGGCCACTTCGCGGACGCCCTCACCGAGGCGTGCAAGTACGTGCCGGGGCTCGAGGTCGTGCGCCTCGGAGCCTGACCGCCGATGCACCGGAGGACGACGGAATGCTGCGCCTGACCACGGCCCTTCTCGGCCTGTCCTGCCTTGCATGTTCCTGCACCTCCGCCCAAGAGTGGACCGTCTACCCCGAGGGTCCGCTTGAGTACACCGTCCTGGCCGGCGATGGCGTTCGCCTGCAGGTCGGCTGCGTCGCCTGGGGACCGCAGTGGCGGTGGTTTGGGTTTGGAGGGCAGGCGACGGCTGCAGATGGCCGACGCACCTTGGTCGCCTCGGCGACGGTCGGAGGAACCGATCGAGCGGTCGAGGTGACCCACGAGGCGTGGCAGAGGAGCGATCGCGAGATCGTCCTCACGTATGAGTTCCACGCTCCGGCTCAGGCCGACTTCACCCAGATCTGCGCCACGCTCAGCCCGGACATGGGCGCCTTCGCTGGGGGATCGGTCACGGCCGTTCTGGCGGGCGGCGAGGAGAAGCCGGTCGCTTTGCCGTTCGGGCGGGGGAATGTCGGCGAGGCGGTCGAGGCCCTCATCCTGCGGGACGGCGCCGGGGCGGAGGTCCGTGTCGCACTCGCCCCCCCGCGCCCGGTGAGCATGGATGGCGATGGGCGTCTGCAACTGGTCGGCGCCTCGATGGCCGCCGGCGAGACCCGCCGCACCGAGCTCGCCCTGACCCTCCCGGCGGCCGCCCGCTTCATCGCCTCCGACGCCGACAGCTTCGAGCGGGACGACACGGCTGAGTGGTTCCCGTACCCAGTCGGCCCGGAGGGCGTGCCCACCGATCTGAGCTTCCTCAACCGCGACACGCAGGGCAACTTCGTCCCGGCCGGGGCGCACGGCTTCGTGACCGTGAAAGGCGACGACTTCGTCTTTGAGGACGGGACGCCCGCGCGGTTCTGGGGGGTCAACCTCACGGCCGGCGCCGTGCTGACCTCCGAGGAGCGCGCCGTGCAGCTCGCAGACCGCCTCGCACGGCTGGGCGCCAACATCGTCCGCTTCCACCACCTCGACAGCTGGGCCAATCCGATCGTCGACTACAGCCACCCCGACGGCACCACGCAGCATCTCAGTCCCGCCTCGATGAGGCTGTTGGACCGGGCCGTCTTCGAGCTGAAACAGCGCGGCATCTACGTGGTCCTCGACCCGTGGGTCCAGCGCTGCTTCACGGCCGCCGACGGCGTTGCGGACTACGGGAACCTGGGCAACCGGGGCAACTTCAACCTCCACCCCTATGTGTACTTCGACCCGCGGATGCAGGAGCTGATCCAGGGGCAGTGGCGCAGCGTCTGGACCCATGTCAACGAGTTCACCGGCGTGGCCTACAAGGACGAGCCCGCGTGCGCCATGACGGAGGTCATCAACGAGGGACTACTCGGCGGGCTCGACGGCGTTCGGCCCGGTCCCTACCGCGACACGATCCGCGCGCAGTACGACCAGTGGGCCCAGGCCAACGGCGGGGCGCCGTTCGAGCAATCGAACATCTTCACCCAGAACTTCGGCGACAACAACCTCCGCTTCTTCACCTTCCTGCACAAGCGCTTCTACCGACAGTCACACGACTTCTTCCGCCGAATCGGGGTTCGCATCCCGATCAACGCGACGAACTGGGGTCACTTCACGTGGATCATGGCCGCGCAGGCTGACCTGGACTACATGGACTCGCACCACTACTACGGGGGCGACCGCATCGGCCCCGGCTCGGGGCTCGGCGGGCTGTGGCTGAACCACCCGCCCGGCCTGCCGGACTCCCCCTTCGGGCGCCTTGGGGGCTTCGCAGTGCAGGGCAAGCCGGTCACCTCCAGCGAGAACGGGAACAACCCGCCGAAGACCTACCGGGCCGCCTACCAGGTCGGCCTGGCGGCAGCGGCGGCCTTCCAGGGCTGGGACTCGATCACCGGTTATGCCTACAGCCAGGCCGGCAGCCCGCGCGATACGCTCAGCGATTTCGAGTGGGAGAGCGACCCGGCAAGCCTCGCCAGCCTCGCCGTGGGTGCGCTGCTCTACCGGCGGGGCGACGTCAGCCCGGCTCGTGAGACGGTGGCCATGCTGCTCCCGGAGGAGGAGATCCTGACACTCCGCTGGGAGAACGGCGGCGAGAAGCAGTACTGGAACACGCCCGGCTTCAACGTGGCCCTCGACCAGCACCGGATCGCGGTCTCGCTGCCCGGGCAGGACCCGGCCGCGCTCGACCCCGCGGAGACGCTCACCGTCGACGACGCCCTCGGGTACCGCCACCCGAACACTGAGACGCGCAGCGACACGGGCGAGCTGTGGCGCGACTGGACCCTGGGCGTCGGCACGATCGACACGCCCCGCACCCAGGTCGCTTACGGGAAGCTCGGGGAATCTGCCACCGCCTGGCGGACGCAGGACTGCGCCTTCGACATCTCGACGCCCTTTGCGGTGGTCGCTCTCAGCAGTCTGACCGATGAGCCGCTCGCCGCCTCCGGGCGGATGCTGCTCACCGCCGTCGCGCGCGCTCAGAACACGGGCATGGCCTTCAACATGGCGCGCACCAAGGTCACCGCCAACGGCGCCGCGCCCGTGATCGCCGAGCCCGTTGTCGGCACCGTCCGCCTCCGGACCACGCGGCCGGCCCTCGCCTTGTACCCGATCCGGGTCGACGGGACCCGCGGCCCAGGCATCGAGCTAGCGGTGAAGGACGGGCTGTGCGAGGTCCCCCTGACCGCCGCCTCGCAGACGATCTTCTACGAGATCGAGGCCGCCGCCAACTGACCGCTGCACGGGCCCCGTCCCGTTCGCCCGCCTCCCAGACCGATCCAACAGCGCCTCCAGGGCCGGCTGCACGCCGGGCAGCCGCCTGGCGCGGATGATGAGGTCCCAGATCGGCTCGGCCTTCTTCCAGCCCCCGGCGAGGGCGAGGTGGCGGAGCCGCCCCGGCCACGCGGTCTTCGCCCACGCGCCCTGGAAGATCGCGCTCCAGCGGTAGAAGTCCCGGTACGACTGCCAGTAGCCGTCCTCGAGAGCCTGGGCGCTCATGTGGACCGGCTGGAAGACGGCGTGGCGCGTGTCGTAGAGGTCCCAGTCCTGCGAGAGGATGCGTCCTTGGGCGGTGAGCCGCCAGTGGAGCTTCGTGCCAGGATAGGGCGTGAGGATGTGGAAGGTCGCGGTCTCAACGCCCTGTCGCACCGCCCACTCGACGGTCCGCTCGAAGACGCTCGCGTCGTCTTCGTCCATCCCGTACACGAAGCTCGCGTTGACCATGATCCCGAGGTCTCGCAGCTGCCGGATCGCCGCCTCATAGTCGCGGTGCAGGTTCTGCGGCTTGTTGCACCCGCGCAGGTTCGCTTCGCTGAGCGTTTCGAAGCCGATGAACAGGCTCCGCAACCCGGCCTTCGCAGCGACCTCCATCAGTGGCCGGTCCAGCGCTGCCTGCACCGTCCCGCCCGCCTGCCAGACTCGCCCCATGCCCACAAGCCCCTCGCAGACCTCCGCCGCGAACCTCGCGTTGCCGAAGAAGTGGTCGTCCAGGAAGTACAGGTGCCGACCGGGCAGGCTCTCAACCTGGGTCAGCACGTCCTCGACCGCCCACGTGTAGAACCCCTTGCCCCCCGCGAAGAAGGGTGTCTTGTAGCAGAAGTCGCACGAGTGCGGGCAGCCGCGACTCGCCACCAGCACGTTCGGCGTGAGGTACAGGTGGCGCTTGATTAGATCGCGGCGCGGCAGCGGATGGCCCGCCAGCGTGCGGTCCCGCGAGCGATAGGTGCGCGCCGGCGCGCCCGCCCGGAAGTCGGCCAGGAACCGGGGCCAGGTGTCCTCGCCCGGCCCCAGGAACACGGTATCGGCGTGCTGCGCGGCCTCGCGAGGGAGGCTCGTGACGTGCGGCCCGCCGAGGCACACGTGCGCGCCGCGAGCCCGGTAGTGATCGGCGAGCTCGTAGGCGCGGCGGGCCGAGGTGATGTACACCTGGATGGCGACCAACTCCGGGTCGTCGTTCAGCTCGACCTGCTCGACATGCTCATCGGTCAGCGTCACCGCGTCCTCGGGATCGAGGTACCCGGCCAGGGTCGCCAGGCCCAAGGGGGGAAAGAGGGAGTACTTCACCGGGCGAAAGAACGGGCTCTTCGCCTCGGTCAGCGCCGGCAGGATCAGCTTGGCTCTCATGGGATCACCCTCAGGCAGGTGGCGTTGCGTCTTCGCGTGAGGGCATTGTCGGACAGATCGGCACCACACAGCGACGCTCTGAGGCCGCCGCCTGGCGCACCGGGGGGCGGCAACGAACGCACCCGGGTCTGCGACAGACGCACTTGAGTGCTTGACCGGACACGCCGTCTTGTGGCCCCATGGCAGGGCCGGTGCTGCGGTGGCTTCCGTAGGTCGAAGCGTCTGCTTCGACCGTGTCGCGACGGAGCGGCGCT
>VGFB01000191.1 GCA_016869015.1 Armatimonadota bacterium | reverse complement strand
CGAAGGCCTCGTGCAGGCAGGTGACCTCGTCGAGGCCCTCGCCGCTGAGCGCCACCTCCGGCAGCGCCTCGCGCAACTCCCGGTGCAGCGCGACGTTGCCCTGCAGCATCGACATCCCGTCGATGAGCCCGTTGTTGTCGTTGAAGATGCACAGCGTCTGGTCCAGGTGCAACGCGTCGATCTCGTACCGCTCGCACAGCTCCTTCATCCGCCCGACGAACAGGTCCCGGAAGGGCTTGTGGGCGGGGTTGATATACGCGAACTTGATGATCGGATCGGCGCGCTCCCAGAGCCACCACTCCTTCTCGTGGCTGCCCCACGGGCTGCGAACCTGGAACGGCTCGAACTGCTCGTAGAGCTCGTTCAGCGGATCGACCCCGAAGTAGTTCACGTGCGGCATCACCCGATAGCCCAGCTCGTGCGCCCGCTTCACGAAGGGCTCCCACTCGGGCACGACGTCCGTGTAGTTCGGGTAGTCCCGGTCGTAACCCGGGGCACGCCAATTGGGGATGTATAGGAGCGTCTGCTTCGGATCGAGCCGCTTCGCCAGGGCCTCGATGACCGGGATCTCCATCCCCATGATCACCACGCAGCGGATGTCCTTCACCCAGGCAGGCTGCTGGTCGACCACGCGGGTTGGCCGCAGGGTCGCCGCCATCCACTCCCGATACCGCCGCGCGGGGACCCGCCAGTCCCCCTCGTAGACGTTCAGCCGCCACGGAACCGATGCGCACTCGGTGAGCGCCTCGAACGGCGCCTGGTTGAGCGTCGCCAGGCCCAGTCGCCAGCCCCGATCGCTCCGGCTCACGGTCAGCCGCTTGTACCGTCCCTCCGTATCCTCCGCCCAGACGTAGAACCCCCGCCCCTCACCCTCCACGACCACCAACTGCGCCTCCCAGGCGATGGGGTAGTCAAAGACCCACTGGTTCCCCGGTGAGTCCGCGCTGAGCCTCAGCCCCGAATGCCCCGGCACCAGGATGTTCATGCCCAGCGGGACGTAGCTGACCGTCCATTCGACGCCCCACACGCCGGGCTCGGGGGACTTCGCCTCATGGCTGAGCACGAGGTCGTCGGAATCCGCCTCGAGCCGCGCCGACACCCGCACGGATGCTCCCGGCAGGTCGGCAAGCTCCGTGTAGGCCCGCGACCCCGCCTGCCCCGGCTGCAGGAGCGCCGTCTGCGGGGCGTCCTGCGCCCAGTGGTCCCGACCGACTCGCCGGATCGCCAAGCCCTGAGCCGGCTCCTCGCCGGACACGAACACATTGCCCGCCGCGTCCCTCAGGGACACGAGAGCGCCACGCTGGATGAGGGCCTCGTAGCGGGTCGCTCTGACCGTGAGAGCGTGGGCGGAGGAGACAGCAAGGACGAGGCACGCGATGAGGATGACGCGCATGGGAGTGACCTCGGGAGTCCTCACCCCCTGTCCTGCGGGCATCCCCCTCGCCTGGAGGAGGGGGGGAACAAGGGGGTGAGGCATCAGTTTCCCGCGCAGGGCAACGTGACCTCCCCAGCGAATGGGATGCGACCCCATCCACGAGGTTCCGACCATGCGCATCGTCCGCTTCAAGGCGAACAACCACTGGTGCTACGGCGTGCTGGACAGCGACACGATCCGCGTCCTGAAGAACGAGAGCACACCCTTCGAGAGCCTGGAGGTCACCGACGAGGAGCTTCCCTTGAGCCGGGCGCGACTGATCGCCCCCGTCGATCCGCCGAACGTCATCGCCCTCGGCCTGAACTACCGTCGTCACGCCGAGGAGTCGGGCATGAAGATCCCGACCCATCCGCAGATGTTCATCAAGGCCACGACCTCCGTCATCGGCCCGGGCGATCCCATCGTCATCCCCGAGATGGCGCCCGATGAGGTGGACTATGAGGCCGAGCTTTGCATCGTGATGGGGAAGGCCGCGAAGGACGTGCACGAGTGCGAGGCGCTGGACTACGTGCTCGGCTACACCTGCGGGAATGACATCTCGGCGCGCGACTGCCAGCTGAAGCTCGATGCCCAGTGGGCCCGCGGGAAGAGCTTCGACACCTTCTGCCCCCTCGGCCCGTGGATCGAGACGGATCTCGACCCCGACAACTGCGCCATCGCCTCGCGCGTGAACGGCGAGACGATGCAGAGCTCGAACACCTCCGACATGATCTTCGGCTGCCGCACGCTCATCAGCTTCCTGAGCCGCGTGATGACCCTCCTCCCCGGCACGATCATCATGACCGGCACCCCCGAGGGCGTCGGCTTCGCACGAAAGCCCCCCGTCTTCCTACAGCCCGGCGATGTCGTCGAAGTCGAGATCGGAGGGATCGGGGTGTTGAGGAATGACGCAGTTGGCGCGTAGGGCCCCGCATGGTGGCTCTGGCGGGCTGTGCAGCACCGGCATTTGGACTCGTGGGGCGGCTCACCAGAGCCGCCAATGCCGTTCTCAGGGAAGCCGTTCCATCTCGGCGAGCACACCCTCCAGCGGAGTCCACTCCTCGTTGGGGTCCGCCAGAACGCGCTCGATGTCCTCGGCATCCGCCCGGTCTTCCTCCGCCAGCCCCCTGGACTCAGCCTTCACCTGCTTCCACGGAATCCGCCCCTGGTTCTCAGGGTCGTCAGCGGCTTCGTCCGCCTCCTCGCTGAGGAGGGCGTCCTCGTACGCGTCCAGCAGCTCCAGATCGGCCATCGGGACGACGGCCGCCGCGGGCTTGCCTCGCCGCGTCACGACCACCCGCTCGCCCCGGAGCTCAGCGGCATCGAGCACGCAGCCGATGCGGCTCCTCAGTTGGGTCGCGGTAATGGTGTGTGAGGTGGCCCCCATCCCTGCCGGACTCCGCGTCATGGGGGCGGGACCGTCACCTCCTATATGCCCTGGTCCCGGCTAACCCGCCGGTACACAGGGGCCTCGCCAATCGAACGGAGCGCCGCTGTGTCCAGAGGGTTGATGTTGCCCTTCCACTGCCACTCCATGTCCCTTGGCGTGGGCTCGCCAGCCATCTGCACGCGCAGCTTCAGGTGCAGTTCCCCGTCCCTGATCTCCTCCGCGGGGGACTGTGGGTGCCCCCGTTCTGCGTCGTAGTCGCGAACATAGAGCTTCACGGTTCGTCCCGTGCTGCCGTGTGGGGGCACCTCGATGGGGTATGCCTCCCAGAAGCGCGAGTCGCTCGAGACCGGGTCATTGGGCCCCGGCCAGTCAGTCTCCCATACCGCGTCGGGACGCTCCTCAGGCCCGAAGACCAGCCGCAGCCCTAGATTTGAGATCACGCCGGGGGCCGCGCCTGTGTTCGTGAACGTCAGAGGGACGTACACCCGCAAGGGGTGCCCTTTTCGCTCGTTCACGTCTTCCTTGATCTCGTTCCCGAAGATGACCACCGGCGGCTCGATGGCCTCGATCTCGGGACCACGGTAGTGGATGAGAAAGAGGTTGAGCGCTGCCAACGCAACGCCGACCGCCGCAACGACCCCAACCACCTTCGTGTGCCAACCCGGCGCGCCCAGCGCGACAACGAAGGCCGCCACGGCGAGCACAACCCCTAGCACCAGCACCGCCGTGCCTATCCGACGCTCCGTGCGCACGTCCATCACCCCTCATTCACAGCCCCAGCACTGTCCGCAGCGCATCCTCGAGTGCCTCCAGGTCCTCCGCCGCCAGGGCCCCAACGCGCCACCCCAGTTCGCCCTTGGACAGCACAATGGGTCGGGGCCGGACACATGAGCGCCGCAGCAGACCGGCGGCCTGCCAGTTGACCGGCACGTCGGCAATGCGAGGTGGTGCCGTCGTCACTGGGCAAACGAGAGCCGAGTGGTCGGCTGCCCAGTAGCTCGGATTGCCGACCAGCACGACAGGGCGTCGCTTGGCTCCGCTGCCGTTAGCGAAGGGTACCCTCGCGAGAGCCACCGTGCCGGGCACGTAGTCCGTTACCATTGTATGGGGGTCGCTCCTATGGCCTCCGGGTCATCGTACAGCCCTTCGTCCTCGGGCCCGTACTCCGCGAGGAGCATCCGGTGGCTAAGGGCGCTCCAGTCCTCTTCATCCCCATCCGCCTCTTCGAGCGCCTGAAGCACCAACCTTCGCAGCACCTCGCTCCGGCTGGTGTGAGCCGCCTGCGCGAGGGCGTCCAGCTCCGCAACCATGCCCTCCTCGAACAAGGCTCTCACGACCACCCGCCGGGCGGTGTCCTCTTGCGCCTTGGCCATGGGTCTCACCCCCTCCCTGCCTACTACGGGAAGTGTAGCACGCACGAGGGCGCCGGTCAATCTCTCTTGCGCCCCTGCCTCGTGTCCCCTCGCCCTCCCCGCTACAGCTCGAGGGCCGCGAGGCAGTCCTCGGTGCGGAGTACGCGGACGACGTGCTTGGCGTCCAGGAGTCCGGGCCAGACAGCGCCCATCGTTTCCGTCTCCTCGGGGGACAGGCCGAGCGACGGCGCCGGCTCCACGAAGATCAACAGACCGCCTGCCGCGGCGAACTGGCAGAGCTTCCGGAAGGTCGCCAGCGGCATGGCGCGCGCTCCGGGCACGATGACACACCGGAAGCTCTCGCCGCCGACGCAAAGCCGCTCGTCGGCGAGCTCCATCTTGCGGAGCGTCTCATCATCGACGAGGCGGCAGGAGCGCTGCGCCTCGAGCAGCAGGTTGCACACGTCCGCCGTCGGGCGGCACTCATCGGCGACGGCCGTTGCCGCGCAGTACACCGCGATGGTGCCCTCGTCCCACATGGGCTTGCGCAGCTCCTTGGCCTTTGGTTCCCCCATCCCATCTGAGTGGGCAGGGGGTGAGCTTCTCGTGGACGAATACCCCCCCGCCGGCCTCTCCGCGCCGCGCAACCCAAGACCCAAGCACCGGGCCCCGGCCCGCCAGGAGGCAACCTACGTGAAAGTCGGCCTTTCCTGCATCATCACACCGCGAGACTGGACGTGGCGCGAGACCTTCGAGAAGGCCCAGGCCGCCGGGTATGAGGCCATCGAGTTGGTCCTGCGCGACGACAGCGAGCTCGACTGGGACACGCCGGTCGAGGGCCTCCGGACGATTCGACAGATGGCCGGTGACTTCGGTCTTGAGTTGGACAGCCTTTGCCCTCAGACCTCGAAGCGCATCGACCTGCTGTCCCCCGACCCGGCCGTCCGCGAGGAGGGGAAGGACCGCTGCAAGAAGCTCCTGGAGATCGCGAAGGAGCTGGGCATCGACGGCGTCCTCGTGGTACCCGGTGCGGTCACGCCCGAGGTGCACTACGACGATGCCTACTCGCGCGCCCTGGAGGGCTTCTGCGACCTGGCGCCCTTCGCGGAGGACATCGAGGTCACCCTCGCCATCGAGTACGTGTGGAACAAGTTCCTCCTCAGCCCGCTGGAGTGGCAGCGGTTCCTGGGCGAGATCGGCTCAGACCGCGTGGGGCTGTTCTTCGATACGGGCAACATGACGATCTTCGGCTTCCCGGAGCAGTGGGTGAAGATCGTCGGGCAGGGCGTGAAGAAGGTCCACTTCAAGGACTTCAAGCGGATGATGGAGTGGAAGCCGCTGCTGGAGGGCGACGTGGACTTCCCGGCCGTGATGCGTGAGCTGCGCAACATCGGCTTCGACGGCGCCTGCCTCTCCGAGGTCGATCCTGGCCTCGCCTCCCTGGAGGACACGGCCGCCGCCATCCGCAAGATCCTGGAGATGTGAGGGGATTCGAGGGGACTGCCGACGAGACCCAGCCCCATCGGGTCTGGTTGTCGGTCCCCGAAGTTGCCGTCTCAAGGAACCTGCCCATGACCGCCCCCACCCTCAAGACCACGCACTACGAGCACCGCCTCGCGGAGCAGTTCCCTGACGGCGCGCCCGAAGGGCTGCCGGCTCCGCCAGAGCGTTCCCCGCTTCCGGAGCCCTGGTCCACCTACTGCGCCGAGCGGCAGGCGGTAGACCTGGGCCGCATGGGCGACGAGGCCGCGCTCGTCTGGTTCCACAACGAACTGCTGCTCGTTGCTCGCGACGGGCACGCGGAGGTGCTGCTGGAGGGGTTCCCGCCCCCCTTGCAGGACTTCCACTGCGGCTCGATCTCCCGGGACGGGACGATCTGGCTGGGCAGCCGCCGGGGCGTCGCGTGCCTGGGTCGGCGGAAGTGGTTGTACTGGGCCGGGCCGAGATACCTGCTCTCCGATGAGGTGCTGTCGATCTCGGAGGACGGGTTTGTCGGCGCCTGGGTCACGACCCCGGCCGGCGTGACTCACCTGCAGCTAGATGACGACTACACGCTCAAGAGCAAAGCCGACCTCTTCCTGAGGCTGCTCCGTAGGCGGCACGTGCGCGAGGGCTTCGTGACGGGCTGCCACCTCGCGGCGCCGGGGGACCTGAAGCACTTCACCCTCGAGGCCTCGGACAACGACGGTCTCTGGACCGCGCTCTACGTCGCGGCCGAGAGCTTTCGGTACGCGGTCACCGGCAGCCGGCAGGCACAGCGCTTCGCGTGGGAGTCCGCCAAGGCGCTCCTGGACCTGGAACGCCGCACGCCGATCCCCGGCTTCCCCGCGCGGGCCATCGTCCGCGTCGGAGAAGACGTGACCAAGTCCCACGGTGAGTGGCACGTGACGGAGACGTACATCCCGCCGGGAGCGTCCGAGCCCGGCCCCTCACCCGACGGCGCGTGGGAATGGAAGGGCGATACCTCCAGCGATGAGCTGGACGGCCACTACTTCGGCCTGTCGATCTTCTACGACCTCGTCGCCGGTGAGGCGCAGAAGCAGGAGATCCGCGAGGTCATCGAACGCATCACCGACCACCTGATCGACAACGGCTTGCTGCTGATCGATCTCGACGGCAAGCCCACCCGTTGGGGCGTCTTCTCGCCGCACTTCCTCAACGGCTCCTGGGAGCCCGAGCGCGGACTCAACTCGCTCTCGATCCTGAGCCACCTCGCCACCGCGCATCACATCTGCGGCCACGAGCGCTACCTCGCCGCCGCGCGGGAGCTGATCGAGCGGCACCACTACGCGCTCAACACGCTGAACCAGAAGATCATGCCGCCGGGCGATGTGAACCACTCCGACGATGAGCTGGCGTTCGTGGGCTACTACCCGCTGCTGACCTACGAGACCGACCCAGCCCTGCGCGCGCTATACCTCCTGAGCCTTGAGCGGTCGTGGCGGATCGAGCGGCCGGAGCGCAACCCGTTGTGGAACCTCATGTACGGGGCGCTGACCGGCAACCCGTGCGACGCGGAGTTGGCGGCGCAGACGCTGGCGGAGATTCCCCTCGACATGCGGAACTGGCCCGTGCGGAACTCCCACCGCAGCGACATC
>VGFB01000190.1 GCA_016869015.1 Armatimonadota bacterium | reverse complement strand
TACCTGGAGCAGGAGTTCGTCGCCTCCCACTACGATCTTCGTGGGCTCTATCGGTTGATTCTCAACTCGCGCACCTATCAGCAGTCCTCAATCCCGCGCAGTCAGGACCCCAAGGCCGAGGCGCTCTTTGCCTACTACCCGGTGCGGCGGCTCGACGCCGAGGTGCTGATTGACGCGCTCTGCCGGATCACGGGAACCCAGGAGAGCTACTCCAGCCTCATCCCGGAGCCTTTCACCTACGTCCCCGAGGAACAGCGGACAATCGAGCTCGCCGACGGAAGCATCACCAGCCAGTTCCTGGAGCTGTTCGGCCGCCCGGCGCGCGATACCGGTCTCGAATCGGAGCGCAGCAATCAGCCCACCGACGCCCAGCGGCTGCACATGCTCAACTCCAGCCACGTGCAGAAGAAGATCGAGAGCAGCTGGCGGCTGAAGGGCGTGGCTCGGCTGGCGGGACCGAACCCGACCCTCGCGATCGCGTCAGTGTATGCCGTCATCCTGTCGCGGTACCCGACGCCGGAGGAGCTGACCACGGCACAGCAGTACCTCCAGGCCTCCGGGGCGAGGCCACAGGACGCCATGGTCGACCTGGCGTGGGCGCTTGTCAACTCCAAGGAGTTCCTCTATCGGCATTGACGGCGGTCCCGAGTCTGGAGTCCGGAGCCTGAAGTCGAGTCGAGGAGCGACGAACCATGGAAGGCATCAGTCGGCGGGAGGCATTGAGGCGGGCGCTGCTGGGGACGGCTGGGGCGGCGCTGGCCGGACGCGTGTTGGCCGCCGGACCGTCGCCGGCGCGGCCCAAACCTGCGACGGCTGCTCCGTCGGCGCGGGCGAAGTCGGTGGTTCAGATCTGGATGTGGGGCGGGCCATGTCACATCGACACCTTCGACCCGAAGCCCGAGGCGGGGTATGACTTCTGCGGCGCCCTGGCCAAGGCCATCCCGACCAACGTCGATGGGGTGCAGATCGGGGAGTTGCTGCCGCTGCTGGCGCAGCAGGCCGACAAGTACTCGATCGTCCGCAGCATGACCCACGGCATCAACGCCCATGAGACCGCCAGCTACATGGTGCAGACGGGTCGAGAGCCCGGCCGCTACGTCTACCCGGGCGCGGGGGCCGTGGTGTCGCTGTTCAAGGGCTACGACCACGGGTATGAGGGGATGATCCCGCCGTACGTGGTGCTGACGGAGCTCCAGGGGCGCTTCTCGGAGGCCGGGTTCCTGGGGCAGCGCTACAAGCCCTTCGCCACCGGCGGCGACCCAGGCCAGCAGCGCTTCGCCGTGGAGGGAGTGGTCGCCCAGGGCATCACGGATGAGCGCCAGCAGAGCCGCCGCACGCTCCTGCACTCGCTCGACACGTTGGGCACGGCCATGCCGGACAACGCGTGTTTCGCGGAACTCGACCGGTGCGAGGAGAGCGCCTACGACCTCATCCTGGGCGACGCTCGGAAGCTCTTTGACCTCAACACAGAGCCCGCGGAGACGCGCGAGGCCTACGGGCGGAACACGTTCGGCCAGTCCTGCCTGATGGCGCGACGGTTGGTCGAGGCCGGAATGCCCTACGTCACGATCAACTACAAGGGTTGGGACACGCACAAGCAACACTTTGAGACCATGCGGCGGAGGCTGCCGGAGATGGACAAGGGGCTCGCCACGCTGCTGCAAGACCTCGCGGCGCGCGGGCTGCTGGACACGACCATCGTGTGGTGGAGTGGCGAGTTCGGCCGCAGCCCTCGGGTGTCGTGGGAGGCGCCGTGGAACGGCGGGCGGCAGCACTGGGGCCAGTGCTTCTCGGCGGTGCTGGCCGGGGGCGGCTTCCGGGGCGGGCAGGTGGTTGGGGCCTCGAACGCCACCGGAGAGGAGGTCGCCGAGCGGCCCGTGTATCCCCTGGATGTCATCGGGAGCATCTACGAACTGCTGGGCATTGATCCGCAGGGCCCGCTGCCCAACCCGCTCGGGCTCGACACGACCGTCCTGCCGACGGCCACCGAGGGCGTGAAGGCCGGCGGGCGCTTGAAAGAGATCATGTCGTGAGGCCCGGCCCGACGGACGCGAAGAGGCATGCCATGGGAGCTACTGGGACCGCGTTGGCGCTGGTGTGGCTGGCGACTGCAGCGGGGAGCCAACCCAACCGGGGAGCGCCGCATCTGGGCTACGCGTACCCGGCCGGCGCCCGGCAGGGCGCGGCGTTGCGCGTCACGGTCGGGGGACAGGCGCTGCAGGGCGTGGAAGGTGTGCTCGTGTCGGGCCAGGGCGTGCAGGGAACCGTGGTCGAGTACATCCGCCCTCTGACGAACCAGCAACTCGGGGATATCGCCAAGCACCTGCGCGCGATTACCCAGCAGCGCCTCGGCGAGGCTCGCGGCAGGGCGGCCCCCCAACCCAAGCCCCTCAGGTCCGAGGGCGGCGAGGGGAACGAGAAGGAGCCGCTCCCCGAACTGCCGGACCACCCGCTCCTGCGGGGGTTAGAGCAGAAGACCCTCGCCGAGCTGGCGGCGCTGCGGGACGTGCTGTTCAACCCCAAGCGACAGCCCAACCTGCAGATCGCTGAGACGGTCACCCTCGACGTCGTCGTCGATCCCGCGGCCGCGCCCGGCGACCGGGAGCTGCGGCTGCAATCGCCGACGGGGCTGACCAACCCCCTCATCTTCCAGGTGGGCGACCTCCCGGAGGCCTGGGAGGACGAACCCAACGACCCCGTCCCGACCCGCCTGAAGACCGCGGCGCTGGCTCTGCCGGTGACGCTGAACGGGCAGATCGAGCCCGGCGATATCGACCGCTTCCGCCTCCAGGCGACCGCGGGACAGCGCCTCGTGGTCCGCGCCCAGGCGCGTCACTTGGTCCCCTACCTGGCCGATGCCGTGCCGGGCTGGTTCCAGGCGACGGTGGCGCTCTACGACCCGGGCGGGAAGGAGGTCGCCTACGCCGACGACTACCGCTTCGACCCCGACCCGGTCCTCTTCTACGAGGTCCCGACCGACGGCGAGTACGATGTGGAGGTTCGGGACTCGATCTACCGCGGCCGCGAGGACTTCGTCTACCGCGTCGAGGTCGGGGAGTTGCCCTTCATCACCCAGCTATTCCCGCTGGGCGGCGCCGTGGGTAGCCGGACGGTGGCGGCTTTGGGGGGCTGGAACCTCCCGCCTCAGACCCTCGCCCTGGACACGCAGCCCGGCGGTGAGGCTCTCCGGCGGGCCGGCCTGACGGTGGGCGACCGACGGTCGAACCTCGTGCCCTATGCGGTGGACACGCTGCCCGAGGTCATGGAGTCGGAGCCCAATGACGACGGCAAGCAGGCGCAACGGGTCGACCTGCCGTCCATCGTGAACGGGCGGATCGGGCGGTCCGGCGAGGTGGACGTGTTCCAGATCACCGGCAAGGCGGGGGATCCCATCGTGGCGGAGGTGCTGGCGCGGCGACTGCACTCACCGCTGGACTCGCTGTTACGGTTGACGGGCGCGTCGGGCAAGGTGCTCGCCTGGAACGACGACCGCGAGGACAAGGGGATGGGCCTTGAGACCCATCATGCGGACTCGTACCTCACCGCGAAGCTGCCGCTGGACGGCCTGTACCGCGTGGAGGTGCGGGACTCGGCGGGCCACGGTGGCGAGGCATACGCGTACCGGCTGCGGGTGAGCGCGCCGCGTCCGGACTTCGCCCTGCGGGTGACTCCCTCGGGGGTAAACGTGCTCGCCGGACGGGCGACACCCATCGACGTGCATGTGCTCCGGCAGGACGGGTTCGACGGGGAGATCGAGGTGGCGTTGAGGGACGCGCCGGCCGGGTTCGCGCTCAGCGGCGGCCGGATCCCCGCGGGTCTCGATGGCGTGCACATGACGCTGAGCGCCCCGCAGGCCTGGATCAAGGCGCCCTTCGCCTTGCAGCTGGAGGGTCGGGCCACGATCGGCGGCCAGACGGTTACCCGGCCGGTCGTCCCCGCCGATGATCTGATGCAGGCCTTCATCTACCGGCACCTGGTGCCGGCGCAGCAGTTCCTCGCGCAGGTGTCGCGCCCGCCGCGCTTCCTGCCGACGGTCGCGCTGGCAAGCCCGGGGCCCGTCGTGATCCCGGCCGGCGGGACGGCGGAGGTGCGGCTGACGACCGCGGCTCTCCCCATCCTGGCAGACATCGAGGTGGAGCTCCTCGACCCGCCTGCGGGGATCAGCGTCCGGCAGGTCTCCCCCGTGCCGGGGGGGCTGGCGCTCGTGCTGCAGGCCGACGGGCAGAGAGTGCCGGCGGGCTACGCGAACAACCTCGTCGTCGAGGCCTTCACACAAGTGGAACGCAAGGACAAGGACGGCAAGCCCACGGGGCGGAAGTTCCGCGCGCCGCTTGGCGCGCTGCCGGCCATCCCCTTCGAGATCGGACCCGAGTAGGAGCGGCTTCAGCCGCGATGCCGTCACGCTCAGCGGGCGGCCGGACCGACGGCGTCGCGGCTGAAGCCGCTCCCACATGACGGGTCGAGGAGTCCCTGACCCATGCCCGAACGAAAGCCGCCGGCCGCCTATGGCGCGCGCGCCGTGGCCGGCCTGACCGGTCGACTCCCCAATCCGTTCCCGCGTCCCCTCGGGCCGAACGCCTTGCGGTATCTGCAGGAGGTCGTCGACAGCGGCCTCACCGTGGACATGCTCGGCCGCTTCGAGCGGGCCTTTGCCGAGGCGACCGGCGCGAAGCACTGCATCGCGACGCCGGGCTGCACGCCGGCGCTTGCGGCGCTGGCAGCGGCCTTTGGCTTCGAGCCCGGCGATGAGATCATCGTCAGCCCCGTCACCGACTACGGCACGCTTCAGGGCCTCATCCGCGAGCAGTACATCCCCGTCTTCGCCGATGTCGAGGCGGGCTCGGTGAATCTCAGCGCGCGCACCATCGCGCCGCTCATCACGGACCGTTCGCGCGCCATCCTCTGCGTCCACATGACCGGGCTCATGTGTGACATGGACCCGATTGTGGAGCTCGCGAACTCCCGAGGGTTGGTCGTCTACGAGGACGCCTGTCAGGCCGTACTCAGTACCTACCGGGGGCGGTACGCCGGACGGCTCGGCCTGGCGGGCGCGTTTTCCTTCGACAGTGAGAAGACGATGGGCTCCGACGTGGGCGGCTGTGTGATCACCGATGATGACGGGTTGGCTGAGCGGCTTCGTTTCATCGCGCACAGTCGCGGCGCCGTGCAGGAGCCGGGCTTCGGGCGCATTCACGCCGAGCCGGGCTACGCGCTACGCATGCCGCAATGTACGGCGGCGCTCTGCTTGGCGCAACTGGAGGTCATCGCGGAACAGGTCGCCCGCCGCGACCGGATGGCGCGCCGCATTACCGCGCTCGTGGAGCAGGTCGAGGGCGTCACGCCGCTGCCCATCCCCGACTACCAGGAGGTCTACTCGGCCTGGATGCTGGGCTTCAGCCTGGAGCCCGGGCGGTTCGTCTGCGACGCCGAGGAGTTCGCCGGGCAGTTGGCCGAGGCCGGACTCACCGGCGCCGGCACGGGCAAGTACTACCTCATGCCGGCCGCCTGCACGTTCCTGGGCGAGTGGGCCGCGGCGGGGCGCTACCCCTACTCGCAGCCTCCCGCCTCGCGCACTTACCGCTACGGGCCTGAGGCATGCCCGACGGCCTGGGAGTTCTTGCAGAGCTTCATACGCTGGTCGACGTTCTGCGAGAAGTACACCGAGGCCGACTGCGACCTCGTCGCCCGCATCGTCGGCGAGGTCGCCGACCGCAACCGTCGGTGAGCCCCGGAGGCTGCCATGCTGCGCCTGACCGGTCGCCGCTACAACACGCGCCCGTTGACCGAGATGCGCCAGGTGGCCGAGCCCGTTGAGCTGGACCCCGCGCGGACGGCCCTGGTGGTCATGCACTGCTGGGACATCGGATGCGAGGGCGGACCGGAGATCGACCCGCGCTACTTCGTGGGCATGGGCAGCTACGAGGCCTTCGCGGAGGCCGACCGCGTCATCCGCGAGTGTATCCGTCCGGCCATGGATGCGGCTCGCGCGGCCGGCGCGCACGTCTGCGCCGTCGAGCCCGAGAGCATCGCCCGCCTGCACCCCGAAGCTCAGGAGGACCTCGACCCGCCCTCCCCCGGCGGGCCGCCTGCGCCGCCGCCGGCCGTACCAGGCTGGCGCGAGCGCGTGACGGCGCTCTTCCACGGGGAGGCCTACGCCACCGAGTCGCCCTACGCGCGCATGGATCGCGTGGCCTCGGTGGCGCCGCTGCCGGGCGAGATCTACGCCTGGCAGACCGGGCAGCTGGATCGCCTCCTCCGCCGCCGGGGCGTTGAGAACCTGGTCTACTGCGGCTTCGCGACGGACATGTGCGTGCTGCGCGCGCCGGGGGGCGTGGAGCCGATGGCGCCGTTGGGCTACCGGCTCTTCCTGCTGCGGGACGCAACGGTCGGCGTGGAGTTCCCCGACACCTTCGAGGAGCGGCTCGCCACGCGCTGGGGCCTCCGCTACTTCGAGACCCACTACGGGCAGACGTTCACCACCGGCGAGTTCATCGCGGCGTGCGGGCCCTGACACATTGGGCACCAGAAGGTAGACCTCTGCTGCTGCACGATCCGGAGGATGGTCCCGCGGCAGCCGCGCCGCCGGCAGCGCTCTCCCTCGCGTCCGTAGACCCGCAGCCGTGCCGCGTAGCGTCCTGGTTCGCCGGTGCCGGTGCGGAAGTCGCTGAAGGTGGTGCCGCGCGCCTCGATGGCGGCGGCGAGCACTTGGCGGATGGCGCGGCCGAGCCGAGCCAACGCAGCGTCGGAGAGCGTGTTGGCCGGGCGCTCCGGCGCAATCCGCGCAACGTGCAGGATCTCGCTCGCATAGATGTTGCCGATACCGGCCAGGACGGTCTGATCGAGCAGCAGGCACTTCATGGGGGTCCGTCTGCGCTGCGCGGCGCGCAGGAGCGCGTCCAGCCCCGCCGCCTCCAGCGCATCCGGGCCGAACCGCGCCAACGACCGCGAGCAGGCGATCTGCCCCGTCCCGCACAGCTCCAGGCGGCCCAGTGCGCGACAGTCGGCGTAGAAGACCCGACCGCCCCCGGCGAGGTGAAACACCAGCCGTACGAAGCGCGGGTCGGGGCCGTCTCCGCCGAGGAGCAGCTGCCCCGTCATCCGCAAGTGCACGAGCAGGCTGACGCCCGAGTCGAGGTCGAGGATCAGCACCTTCCCCAGGCGTCGGAGCTCGCGGACGGTGGCTCCGGCAAGCGCGGCCCGCAGCTTCCGCGCCGAGCACTCCAGCACCGAGCCCCGCAGCACGTGAACCGACTCGATCCGGCGGCCGAACAGGCGCGGCCGAAGGTCG
>VGFB01000189.1 GCA_016869015.1 Armatimonadota bacterium | reverse complement strand
AGTGGTATCGCTACCTGAACTGCGGCTGCCGCGTCGCCGCGGTCGGCGGCACCGACAAGATGAGCGCGGGGATGCCCGTCGGCGGAGTGCGCACCTACGCGCAGCTCGACCCGAACGAGGAGTTCACCTTCGAGTCCTGGGGCCGGGCCGTCCGCGCGGGCCGCACCTTCACCACCTCGGGCCCGCTGATCGACCTGCGGGTCGACGGGCAGCCCATCGGCGGCGAGATCCGCATGAAGCGCGGCGGCACGGTCGAGGTCGAGGCCTCGTGCTCGTCGATCTGGCCCATCCACCGGCTCGAGATCGTGCTCAACGGGAAGACGGTCGCCGCCACCGTGAACGCCAAGGGCGCGCGGCGGCTGAGCCTCAGAGAGAAGGTCAGCATCGAGGGCAGCTGCTGGCTCGCCGCACGCTGCGGCAGCAGCCTCATCGTGAGCCACTGCTGGCCGATCCACCTCGGCGCGCACACGTCCCCAGTCTACATCATCTGCGGGAACCAGGAGCTCTTCAGCCCGTCCGACGCCAGCTACATGCTCACCCTCCTCGACGGCGGCCTGACCTACCTGAACACCCTCTCCGTCCGCTACGAAGAGAAACGCCACCGCGAGATGAAAGCCATCTTCGAGAAGACCAAGAAGGACCTGCACGCGCGAATGCACCAGCACGGGCAGGGGCACAAGCACGGGTAGGCGAGGGGGAGCATCCTGACGCGCTCGTGATTGGGCCATCCATTGACAAAGGTACAAATGATACATATGATAGTCTTTGTCACTTGAGTACAACGAGGAGGAGCCACCATGGCCCCAATCCGGATGGCCGATCTGCGCCGCGACCTCGCGCGCGTGGTGAACAGCGTTGCGTTTGGGAAGGAGCGAGTGGTGGTTGAGCGGCACGGCAAGCCGCTTGTGGCGGTCGTGCCGTTGGGGGACCTCGAGCTGATCGAGAAGCTCGAGGATCATCTCCTCGCCGAGCAGTGCGAGCGCATCCTGTCCGATCCGGAAGAGGAGTGGATCCCCTGGGAGCAGGCCAAGGCTGAACTGCGAGCCGCGCCGTGAGCTACCGCACCCTCATCGCGCGTACGGCCCAGCGGCAACTGCTCCGGCTGCCCAAGCCGGTCCGGGAGCAAGCCGAGCAGCACATCGACGGTCTGGCCAACGACCCTCGCCCGTGGGGGAGCGAGGCGTTGAGCGGAACGCTGCGGCCGCTCCGCAAGCTGCGGATCGGCGACCACCGGGTGGCCTACCGCGTCGACGACGAGGCCCGCCTCGTGACCGTAGTTTGGGCCGGCCACCGCAGCCGCATCTACGACGAGCTGGAGCGCAAACAGTAACCGCTGTCGTTGGGGGCCCGCCGCACCTGCAGGTCACCTGAGCCGCGCCGTCTTCGTCTGCCGAGGCCGGCTACGTGCTCACCCTCCTCGACGGCGGCCTGACCTACCTGAACACCCTCTCCGTCCGCTACGAAGAGAAACGCCACCGCGAGATGAAAGCCATCTTCGAGAAGACCAAGCGCGACCTCCACACCCGCCTGCACCAGCACGGGCAGGGGCACAAGCACGGGTGAGGCGGCGCCGCGCCTCTCACGTCTCCCGCAACCGGGCCAGGTACTCCTCGCGGCTCTTGCCGGCCTGTATGAGGATGCGGACGAGGAGGTCTTTGCTGATGACGTCGCGGTCGGGGACGCGGGTGCAGCGGGCGGGGTCGTCGGGGTGCTCGAACCAGGGGGGGCTACCTTTGCCTCGCGTGGGCGACTCCACAAGACCGTTGCGCTGAAGCACGGCGATGAGAGAGCGTCGCCGAACCGGGCTTAGTGCGCCGTCACTCGTGATTGTGAGGATGTGTCGTCGTCGCTCGAAGCGCCCACTTCGACAACGACTGTGACGGAGCAGCGCTCCGTCCTACGGCGGCGACGGATGGGCGTGCGGAACGGGCCGTCCACCAATCCAAGCAATCACGAGTGACGGCGCACTAGTCGAGGCATCGAGCAACCACGTCCTGCGGGGGCAACGACCTTCCAGACGCCTCATGCGCGTCCTTGACCACAGCCACCGCCTCCCGGAGGCTCACGAGGGTTGCGTCGAGGCCGTCCTCCTGAACGGAGGCATGGAGCGTCGGGCAGGAGGCGATGTACGAGTGGTCGCCGACCGGAGTCACGATAGCGACGTAGCCGTCCAGGAGGTAGACCTCCTGGTCCGCGAGTTCATCCTCCAGCCGCTCGACCTCCGCCTCCAGCGCCCCAACCTGCTGCCGCAGGTCCGCAGTTGGGGCCTCCCCAACCGCGACCGGCTCCATCGTCCGGTGTGTCACTCTCTCGGCCTTCGCGCCCATCGGCCTCACCTCCGCTGTCCTCGCGCGACGCGAGGAACGGGCACCCGGGCACCCGCGTCAGCGTTCACGGCTCAGCCCGTGGCCCGCTGCCGGGGCGGTGCGGGGTACACGGTCGTGAGGGCGTCGGCCCACGAGTCCAGGAGGCCGGCGTCTGCGAGCTTACGGAGCGCGTTCGTGCGGGCGGCGGAGACGGCCGCGGGCGGCGTGCCGAGCGTTCGCGCGCACTCGCTGACCGTCATCTCCTGACCGAACAACAGGGCCAGCACGGCGACCTCCAGACTGCTCAGGTCCGTGCTCGCCAGGGCCGATCGGAGGTCCTGGCGTAGCTCCGCCAGCCGCGCCGCCACCTGGGTGCCGTGGACCCAACTCCCGGCGATCCGCTCCGTCAGGTCGCCGTGTTCCGGAGCACGCGCGGGAGGCGCATCGCTCTGCCCGCCGCTGAGGCCCTCATACTCCGCCAGACGCGCGCTCAGCTCGGCCAAGTGCTGCTCATAGGTGCGCAGGATCCCCTGCCGAGCGCCCGCCTCGACCCCTTGCCCCAGCAGCTCGGGACGCGCCAGCGCCTCGCGGAAGCGGCCCTGCCACCGCAGCGCCGTGAGGTACCCGCGCTCATTGGTGATCGGCTGGAGCAGCGCTCGCTCACTCATGGGTCGCTCCCCCCACAGACGTCGTCCGAGTCGGCACCCGGCGAGTGCGCTCCGAGCCGGAGGAGAACCGTTCCCCGCGCTCGTCCCTCGGACGTGTGGCTCAGGACCATGCGTACCAGCCCGAGTTCCGGATCATCGGGCATCACGTCAAGGTCGGCGAAGTCGGCCGTGCCCGCCAACCCATCGCCGTTCCAGAACTCGGCGCCAAGGCGCTCTGCGTCGACCGACCCGTGCAAGTCCCAGCACAGATCGACATCGCCGGGCTCGGGCTTCGTGGTGACGAAGCTGCCGCCCACCCACCCACCCGTCACCCCCGCTCGCTGTAGCAGGTCCAAGACGCAGCGCAGCGAGACGAGCAGCTCCCGGCGCCGAGCGGTGAACCCAAACCGGGCTTCGAACTCCGCCCACGTGCTCTCATGCGCCCCGGGCGGAAGGTCCCCGTGCTCATTGAAGGGAGGGATCATGCCACAGCGATGCTAACACGCTCACCACGGGCTGTCAATGTGAGCGAGGCGCTCTTGGCCTTGGGCAGGTGCGTCCCCAGCGGACGGGCAACTGCTCCAGTAGCCCGGAGCCGATCTCGCCTCGGTGACCGAATGATGGGACTGCTCTGCGTCGCGCTCCTCGCTCTGCCCGCCTTGGGCCAGCCGCCGCCCGTCCTGGCGACCGACTACCCCTCGATTCAGGCCGCGATTGACGCGAACCCGGGGCGGGTCATTGTGATCCCCGCGGGCGAGCACCGCATCTCCGAGCCGCTGTACCTCCGCACGGATGGCTGCGGCCTGCGCGGACCGGGGGTGATCGTACAGGCGGACAATGACGCCGATATCGTGCGGATCGAGCGCGCGAAGGGCGTCTCGATCGAGGGCCTCACGCTGACCCGCAGCGAGGAAGCGCGGGAATGCGTGGCGCACGGGCTGTTCGCCTGGGGCTGCGAGGGGCTGACGCTCGACGCGGTGAGGGTGATCGACAACCGCTCGGCGCGGGCCGCGATCCGCGTCGAGCAGTGCCGCGACGCCGTGGTTTACGGCTGCGAGGTGCTCAACTACAAGCGCCTGGGCCTCGACGACCGGACGCAGAACCCGGGCTACGGGTACGCCTTCCGCTGCATCGACGGGACGGGCATCCACGTCGAGCACTGCCAGGACGTGCGTGTGTCGGGCAACCGCATCATCGAGCGCGCGCTGCTGCCGACGCCGGAGGTGGTCGAGCAGAACCGCCTCGGCGAGGTGGTGCAGCGCAACGAGAAGCTCGGCCCCCTGGCCTCCGGCAGCGTGGAGCGCGAGGGCCGCGTGACCAACTGGCATCAGGGCTCGGCGATCTTCGTCACCGGCCCGCGGGACACCCAGCGGATCACGATTGAGGCCAATCTCATTGAGAACGCCGGGCAGGGGATCGACATCCACGCGGACCAGGTCGAGGTCACAGGTAACGTCGTGACCGGCGCGTTCATCGGCCTCAAGGCCATGCACGGGTCGAGCGACGTGCGGATTGCGGGGAACGTCTTCTCGCGCGTGGACCTGTGGGGCATCCTGCTCTCGCCGGGGTCGGCCTCCGCCGCCGACAACCCGGAGGAGCACCTCCTCATCGAGGGCAACGTCATCGCGGACATGGGCTACGGCATGGAGTACTGGCACTGGAGCACCGCCGCCGGCGACAACAACCCCATCGCCATCAAGCTCGAATCCGGCCCCCTCCCCGAGAACCCGCCCATGACCGACGTCACCGTCCGCCACAACGTCGTCACCACCCGCGACCCCGAGCACCCCCGTCACCGCTGGGCCCTCTGGATCGACCCGCCCCCCGCCGGGCCGAGAGACGTGCACGTCAGCGGGAACGTCCTTGGCGCCGGAAGCCTGGGTACGACAAGGGCCGGGGTGGGGGAGTGAGACCGAGCTTCACGGAGTGCCGGCCACAACGGTGTGAGGCGGATCTACGGCCGTCACTGGCCGCAGGGGCTCGATGGCCGTCTCACCGGCCTCGATGGCCAGCGTCGGGTCGGCGCGCTTCTGCCGGATATAGGCGTCGAGGATGCGCTGCTCCTCCGGAGGCGAGAGGTAGTAGATCAGGTTGACGTACCAGTACCAGCCTGCGCGGCTGAGTCTGAGCCGGCCGTCGACCTCCTCCACCAGGTTCGCGGCCTTCAGGTCGTCCAGGGCGCGCAGGGTGTGGGGGTGAACGGCCTCCCACCGGACGGAGTCGCAGGGCAGCACGCCGTGGTAGGGAAGACGCACGACAACCCCCCGGGCGGCGTCGACCTCCGGGGGGTGCTCGGTCGCGGTGAAGGGCCAGGTATCGCCCGTCTGGAGGGACCGCGTGTAGCCCTCGATGTCCGGGCCGTTGGTGAGTCGAAAGCCGTGCAGGGAGGAAACGGCGCTCACCCCGAACCCCAGCACGTCCTCGGCGTCCCCACCGTAGCAGTGCTCGTGGTACACAAAGGAGTACCGGTCGGTCACCACCGGGTCACGGGCCAGCTCCTGCGCATCGACGCGCACGTAGCCGTGCCCGTTGTGGGGAACAAGCCCGGACTGGCGCATGGTCTCGCGCACGAGGACGTTCATGGCGAGCTTCGTCAGCCCCGACGTGGGCGCGAGCCCATGAGCAGCGTAGCCTTCGTAGAGCGCGGGCCGGCTGACCACATGGTTGATCGGGTAGTAGTCGATCAGCGGCGTCCCCAAGTCGACAGCGTGATGGATGTCGCGGAGCAGTTGATCGGGCGTCTGCCCGTGCATGCCATACAGCATGTCGATGCACACATAGCGGAACCCCCCGCTCAGCAGCCGATCGACACCGCGCACGACCTGGTCCATCGTGCTTCGCAGATGGAACAGGCGGCGGTAGAGGGGATCGAAGGTCTGCACGCCCATGCGCGCATGGGTCACGCCGATGTCCAGGGCGGCCGCCATGCGCTCGGGCGTGACGCTCGTCGCCGCCATCTCAAGGGAGAACTCGCGCAGATCGGTCAGGTCGAAGTACTCGTGAAGCGCGGCGCCCACCCGGCGGATCTGGTCTGGGCTCAGCACCGACGGTGTCCCGCCCCCGACGTAGACGGCGCGGACCGGGGTTTGAGCCAACGAGGCGTGGCGCGCCTTCAGGCGGACCTCCCGGACCAGGGCGTCCACGTAGGCCTCGACGAACTCGGGGCTCCACTCCTCGGTGCGCACGAAGGGGCAGAAGGTGCAGGTCGATGTGCAGAACGGAACGTGCAGGTAGAGCGCGCGGCTGCGGACGGGACCGGTCGGGAGAGCATCCAGGAAGCGGGCCACGGCTTGGGCGTCCTCGGCGATTGCCCGAGGGGATCCGTGGAGCGGGTACAGCCAGTTGTAGACCGGCAGATGCCGGTCGAACCGCACAAGCCCTGAGGGAAGCAGCTTCATGTCCAGACCCCCGCGGCCTCCTCCGCGGTCGATCCGGATGGTAGGATGGGGGCTTGGGGGTGAGCGGAGCAGGGCTCCGGACAACGGAAGGCCCGAGAGGCCTGGTGGGATTCGATGCGGCAAGGGCCGAGAAGGAAGGTGAGTCTGGCCAGCAGCCCGTCCAGAGACACCCGACCGCACGCGAACAGGTCGAACCCAAGGTAGCCCCACTCCGGGTAGGTGTGGAACACGGCGTGAGATTCGGCGAGCACAAACACCCCCGTGACGCCGGCCCCTCCGCCGTCAAACGCATGGACCGACTGCGCCACGATCCGGCATCCGGCCTCGACCAGCGCCTGCCGGACCATCCGGGTGAGCGTCTCCCCGTCGCGCAGCAAGCCCGGGCGAACACCGCGGAAGTCGGCGGTCAGAGAGATGCCCGACGGTGAGAGCGGGGTCCCCGTGACCGGGTCCGGGCTCTCACACGGCGCCGCGACTTGGGTCTCCAGACGGTGGCTGCTCATGGCGTCACCATGCCAGGGCGGGGGACGGACAGGGCGCCCTCGCCAACGAAGGCGCCCCGATGGCAGGCCGCTTCGCCGCAGCCCCCTACCAGAGCATCATGGCCCCCTCGACCGCGGCGCCCTCCTTCTCCCAGCTCTCGACCTGGGCCAGCAAGCCCTCCAGGCCCTTGGCCCACACCTCCGGCTTGTCGGCCTCCCCGACGCACTTGCTGGCCAGACCAGCATAGGCCTCGGCAACCTTCGCTGCTACGAGGTCATCGCGCCGGCCCAGACGTACCATCGCATTGCTGCGGGCCCGCAAGAACGACTGGTTGTTCGGGTCCGTCCCCAAGGCCCGATCGAAGGCCTCCAGCGCACCCTTGTCGTCCCCCCGCTCCTGAGCGATCCGTCCCTTGATGAACGACTTCCACCCATCGACAGGACTTGACACAGATATCGACCCCCTTTCGTAAATGTATCATATGATATCGCTA
>VGFB01000188.1 GCA_016869015.1 Armatimonadota bacterium | reverse complement strand
TCACCCATCGAGGGCGAGGCGCGCTTAATCTCCGCGATCAAGGCGACCTTCGGCCCTTCGATCGCGTCCCTGAAGTTGCGCGGGGGCGGCATGTCCCTCAGCCGGGCGCGCACTTCCTCCAGCGAGAGCAGGCGCTTCGCCTCCGCCAGCTCAAGACGCTTGTTCGCGACAATCTCGTCCAGAATCACGCGTGTGCCTTCCTCCGTCATCTCCCCTCGGAGAGGGGCGGGAGCCGCCTCACTCCCCGTGAGAGAACCGCACCATCGCCCGCAGCGTTCTGCGCGCCGCGCCGGAGTCGACGCTCTGCGCCGCGATGACCAGGCCCTCCTCGATCGACTCGGCCAGACCGCCGACGAAGATGGCGGCGGCGGCGTTCAGGAGGACGATCTCTCGCCGTGCCCCGCGTTCCCCCTCCAGAAGCGCGATGACCTGCTGCGCGGAGGTCGCCGGATCGCTGCCGGCGATGTCCGCCACGGACGCCCGCGTCAGGCCGAACTGCTCGGGGGTGACCTCAAACTCGCAGAGGTCGCCGTCGCGCACCTCGCACACCAGCGAGGGCCCCAGCGTTGAGAGCTCGTCGAGGCCGTCGAGGCCGTGGACCACCAGGGCGCGCTCCACACCCAGCTGAACCAGTGCCGTCGCGATCCGCGACACCCACTCGGCCCCGAAGACGCCCACGACCTGCCGCGCCGCGCCCGCCGGATTGGTGAGGGGCCCCAGCACGTTGAAGACGGTCCGCAGACCCAGCTCCCGACGCGGGCCCAGCGCGTGGCTCATCGCCGGATGCAGGTAGGGAGCGAAGAGGAAGCCGATCCCGACCTCGTCGATGCTCCAGCCGACCTGCTCGGCCGTCAACTCGAGATTCAGCCCCAGCTCTCTCAGCACGTCCGCGCTGCCGCAGCGGCTGGTCACAGCGCGGTTCCCATGCTTGGCGATGGGGACGCCCGCCCCCGCCGCTACGAGCGCGGCCGCGGTTGACACGTTGAATGTGTCCAACGCGTCGCCGCCTGTGCCGCAGGTGTCCACCAGGCCCTCGGCGCTCGGATGGACCCGCAGGCAGCTCTCCCGCATCCCCCGTGCGAAGCCGGCGACCTCGTCGGCCGTCTCCCCCTTCATCCGCAGCCCCACCAGCAGCCCCGCGATCTGCGCCGGCGTACACTCCCCGGCCATGATCTCGGACATCACGGAATGAGCCTCGTCAAGCGTCAGGTCCCGCCGCTCGACGACTTGCTGCAGCGCGCGCTCAATCATCGCGTTCCACTCCATCGGGGCCCGCCGCGTCCCCGGCCGGCCTCCGCTTACTGCGCATGCTTCGTGCGCTCGATGATGTGGTCCTGAAGAGGCCTGGCGACCAGGCGGAACTCCTGGCTGAAGCCCGACACGCGAACGATGATGTTGCCGAAGCGCTCGGGATCTTCCTGCGCTTGGCGCAGCCGCTCGGCGCTCACCACGTTGAACTGCAGTTGGCCGACGCCGGCCGCGATGGCGGTCTCCAGCGCCTCGATGAGCTTCCCGCGGCCCTGGCCCCGGAAGAAGCTCGGGGAGAGCTCAACGATGGCAGAACTACTCCCGGCGGCCTTGTGGTGCGGCAGACGAGCCAGCGAGTTCAGGAAGGCCGTCAACCCCTCGCGGTCCCGCCCGGCCGTGGCCGAGACGCTGTAAGCCAGCGGCTCGTGCGCGCGCCGACCGTCGGGCAGCGCCCCCGTCCGCGCGCCACACGGTTCGACGTTCCACAGGAACGAGAAGAGATGCACGTGGAACGAGCCCCCGAACCAGGTGCGCAGCGAACCCATCGTGTCGCAGAAGTGCGCGGCAACGCGGGCTGCCCAGGCATCTACCTCCGGGCAGTCGTTCCCATACTTCTCCGCCCGGTTGAGCAGTAACCTCCTCACCGGCTCGACGCCCTCGAAGTTCCGGCTCAAGGCGTCCAGCAACTCGCTCATGCTCAGGGCCTGCTCGCGGAACACGAGCCGGTCCACCGCGTGGATCGCGTCCGCGACGTTGGGCAGGCCGATGGCGGAGACCGAGTGGTAGTTGTAGACGGCGCCCCCCGCGTTCATGTCCCGCCCGCGAGCGATGCAGTCGTCCGTGAGCATCGAGCAGTACACCAGGGGCCAGGCCTCCATCTGGTGAAGCTGGCCGCTGTTGGAGATGAAGGCCCCGATGCGCGCCGCGTGCTCCACCTGCCCGGCGTAGGCCTGCCAAAGGTCCTCGGCCGACCCAAACTCGAGCGCCGGGCCCGTGTGCGGGCCGGCCTGAACCCCGGTGAGCGGATCGAGCCCGTCGTGGAGCGCCAACTCCAGGCACTTGGCGAGGTTCGTCTGATGGCTGACGGCGTGGGGCGATGTACGACCGGGAATCGTCACCTCCACGCAGCCGATGATGGCGTAGTCCCGCGCGTCCTCGAGGGGGATGCCCTTGTCGAGGAGGGCGGGCACAATGGCCTCGTCGTTGAAGAAGAAGGGCACCCCCCCGCCCCGGCTCACCAGCTCCACAGCCCGCTGCAGCAGGGCGCGCGGGCTGCGTCGGTGCACCCGGACCGCGAGGCAGCGCACGAGGCCCAGCTCTTCCGTGGCCCGCAGCGCAAGGTAGCTGACGGCGTTGGTCGCGTCGTCGCCGGTCGGGGTCAGTCCTCCGATCTGCATCTGCTGCACGTCGTAGGCCCGCCAGAGCTTCAGCCAGAGGTGCTTCAGCAGCTCCAGCGCGCCCGCTTCGTCCAGGCGTCCGGCCGCGATGTCGGCGTCGTAGTAGGCACCGAGGAGCTGGTCGATGCGGCCGATCGAGTTCGCATTGATGTGGTCCTCGGCACAGGTCAGGATGTGAGCGAACCAGAGGCTCTGGATCGCCTCGCGCAGCGTCCGGGCCGGGCCGGCCGGAACCTGGTCGCACACCTCCGCAGTCTCGAGGAGCTCCGCCCGGCGGATCGGATCCTCGGCCTCCCCGGCCAGGCGTCGCGCCTCCGCCGCGTACTTCCGACCCATGACCTGGCAGCCCTGGACGGCCGCCTTCGCCGCCTGCAGAAAGCTGAGGCGCGGCAGGTCCTCCGGCGCCTCCAGCCGCAAGCCGGCGAGGGCGGCGTCGATCTCCGCCTCCATGGCGTCGAAGCCCACGCGCAGAACCTTGCCGAAATCCCGGACGCTGTGGTTCAGCGACACGCCCCAGCCGAAGAGGACCCCGGCCTCCTCGGCGGCCAGGACCTCGGCCGGCTTCTCCGGCGCGTGATTCGTGGTAACGAACAGATCGGTGCGCCCGCGCAGGCCAAGGACGAACGCACGATCCGCCTCCACCAGCGCCGTCAGCGCCAGTTGCGCTTCGAGCTCCTCGCAGCCCGGCGCCATGAAGTGGGGGTTCATGTCGGGGAAGTCGATGGCGCCGTTGACACCCGGCTCCTCGCCGAAGTGATGCTCCCCCACGATCAGCTCATCATCGTAGAGCCGAGCCGGGAACAGCTCCACCGTCCGGGCCAGGCCCGCCGCCCGGCGCTGAATCAGCGGCCCCCCGGCGTGCTCTGCACCAGCGCGACAGAACGCCAGCAGACGCCACCCCGTCGGGGTCTGTGGCCCCTCAAGCACGCGAGACCTCAGTCGGGCCACGCGCTCGGCGGCGGCCGCCGCGGTTTCGGTCAGGGGTTGACCCATGGCAGAGCCTCGTGTTCGGCAGGAGGATTGCACTCACTGAGGTTCGGCGTTGAGGCGGAGAACGCCTTGCGGCGCGGAGCAGTTCCGCTCCGCGCCGCAAGGCCCCTCTTCAGGACAGTGCCCTCTCCGGACCTACTCGCTCGAGTCCGGGCCGTCCCTCATTGCTGCGGCGCGCGCCTCCAGCTTCTTCCGCAGCGCTTCATCGGCGGCCGCCCGCTTACCCTCGGCCGACTTGGGGTCCCGAGCTCGCGCGTCCAGCGCCACGCCGGTCCCATCCCTTGAGTCCGGTTTCGCTCGCGTGTCCAGGTAGTCGGGCGTCACGGGCGGTCGGAACCCGGCGCCGTTGAAGGCGACCGGGTTGGTCGGGGCCGGAGGCTCGGGCGCCTCCTCACCCGGAGCCCCTCCAGGCGCGTCTTGCGGCTTGTCGGCGAGCGAAGGCGCAGCGGCCGGCTGTCCCGCCGGTGTCTTCGCCTCGGCCGGGGCATTGGCCGGCGGAGCGGCGACCGCCGCCCCGGTGGCCGCCGGCACCGCCTTCGCCGACGTGTCCGCTGCCGGTCGGCGCATGGCGCCGAACAGGGCGAAGCCCGCGGCGACCACCAGGAGGCCTAGTAGAGCGTACCTGTCTCGACCCGACGTCACCGGAGGTCCCTCAATCCGTGGCTTCATCGACACGCTAGACCTCCCGCCAGTAGACAACCATCCACCGAGAGAGCATGATCGGGAAGCTCGGGGGCTGGTAGTGGACGATGTCGTCGTCGTAGTTGTAGTGGCGCGTGCCCTTCCCGGTGGACCCTCCGTAGTGGCTCCACGCTCCCGCTGAGCCGCCGTCCTTGGTGATGATGGGGCCGTTGATCGTCAGCAGCCAGGTGCTGCTGTTGACGTTCATCTCGTTCCAGCCGCCCGCGTTGTTGGTCTCCAGCACCCCATCGCCGTCCAGATCGTAGATGCCCGAGCAGGGCCAGTGGCTGTTGTCGCTGTCGCTGCTATCGCTGTAGTCCAGCGGCCGCCAGTTGCCATCCCGTGCCATCAGCGCCGCGTCGATCCGCAGCACCCGCGGTGTGTATTGGCTGAGATAGACATTGCTCTTGGCGATCAGGCCGACGTTGACCGGGTCCCCGGAGGCAACGCTCAGGTCCACAACTTGCGTCTCGCCGCTGCCGCTGGTCCAGCCACGCACCTCGGCCCGATAGGAGTGCTGGGTCGGGTCCATCTCAAGGTCTGCGGCAATGGTGGTGCCCTTGACCGAGCCCGTCACTCCCGGCGGACGCTCCAGGGTGGAGACGCCCAGGAGGCGGCTATCCTCGTAGACGTACAGGTTCATCCGCTTCCACTTCGAGCCCTTGACGGTCAGACGGACAGTGTTGCTCGTCTCAGTCATCGCCGGAGTAAGGGCCACCGACTGAACCGTCTCCACGCCGGCGGCGGTGTTGAACGAGAACGTCGGCAGGGCCGCCGCCGTGCGCCGGCTGCAGCCGGTCCGCACGTTGTCACTCACGACGATGTTCTTGTTGGCGACCAGGGCGAGGGACCGGCCCTCGAGTACCCCCTTGACCGCGAGATCGCCCTCGGCGAACACGACCCCGTTGAAGCTCGCCGGGAGTTTCTGGTTGCCGTACTGGGGCGGGCTGACGCCGAAGTCGAAGAGCGAGAGGTCGATCTCAGGGGTCTGATTGGCGTTGCTGTAGTACAGCCCCGCCGCCTGCGCCAGGCCCCGGTAGTACGCCGGGTCCATCGAGCTCTGCAGGTTGATCGGCGCCGCGCGCTCAGTGAGCCTCTTCTCGAAGACGCCGTAGGGCTTGTTCCTGACGACCCCGACCACGTCCACGTCTTCCTTGAAGGTCACCCAGCGGTCGCTGAGGCTGAGGTCGCCGCCGGCATACACCTTCCCGCTCAGCATGGCGCCACCGTCGTAGGCGAGCGTCCCGGACTCGATGAACCGCGAGAAGCTCAGGAACGAGTCGTTGCTGCCGCCCAGGGACACGGTGCGCTTTATGTTGCCGGCGTGTCCCGTGCCACGGACCTCGTAGGTCACCGTGCCATATGCGCCGGACGCGCCGCTGCCCACGGCTACGATCTCCAGGTCCATCTTCTGACGGCCGAGCGCCACGTTGTTGACGCGGTAGGGGACCGACGAGACCGCCCCGGCCTCCAGCATCGCGACCCCGCGGCTGCACGCCGCTTCGGCCGCGGCCAACGCGCGCAGCTCCCGCGTCCGACGCACGGAGTGCCCCACCATGCCGCGGGAGATCGCCAGCAGCGAGAGCGACAGGAACATCAGCATGATCAAGCCGGCGATGGCGTGGAGCATCACGGACCCCGTGGTCCCCATGCCGATGCGCCCCAAACCCTTGAGGGGGCGTGCCACGTTGATCCCTCCTAGGTATCCTGGCCCGTCTCGTTCGACACAGGCCCAAACTGCACGTTGCGCAGCACAATGCTGGACGAATGGGAGCAGTATCGCGTCGTCGAACCCTCATGGGCCTCCGCCTCGACGATGAGCCAGACGGCGGCCACCGAGGCCTGGCGGGGCGCAGGCGCCATCGTATGGGAGAACTGCAGCGAGCGGATGTTGTCGGCCATCGGCTTGGGGTCCACGACGAACTGCTGGGCCCCCGGCCGTTTGACGGCGCGCCAGAAGTAGGAGCCCTGCCGTCCAAGCGCACCCGTGGCATCAGACAGGTAGTAGCGCACTGCGTCGCCCGTCTGCAGCGGGCGAACCGGCAGGTAGGCCTTCTGGCTCGCATCCCAGTACGTCAGCGGCATCGACAGGGTGATGCGGTCCGGATAGCGGCCGATGACCCGGTAGCAGCTCTGGATGTCCTCCTCCATCCGGCCCACCGCCACGGCCGCATCGAAGGAAGCCCAGTCCGTGGCCGCGACGTCCTTGTACATCTTGAGGCCCTGGAGCTGGAGCATCAGCACCGCGCCGAGAATGATCGAGAGCACGCTGGCAGAGAGCATCAGCTCGATGAGCGTGATGCCCCGCCGTCCCCTCGCCAACTGCGGCTTGCGCCCTCGTGACGCCATGAGTCCGACTCCCTCGCGCTTCACACTCTGGGCCGCGCTTCGGCCGTCAAAACCGCGGCGAGATCAGCGTCTCGGTCGCAACCCGCCCGCGCGGGTTGCCCGTGCCCCACTCGATGATGACCGTGACACCCTTCAGGTTCGGCGGAACGTCAGTAACGGTGAGCCACGCCTGCGCCTTGGGAAGCTCCGACTGCGACAGGAGGGCATTGAAGTCGTGCTCGAGGCCCGTCGTGCTGGTTTCGCCCGGGTAGGTGTACCAGCTTGACAGCTCTCCGAGCCCGCGAAAGCGCGCTTGGGCCAAGAGCCCGGCCGCGAGGTTCTCGGCCGTGACCGTGTCGCGCGCCAGGCGGCTCACCTTCGTGGCGTAAGACATGGCCCCCGCCACTCCAATGAACCCGATCGACACGATGACGGCGGCCAGGAAGGCCTCAATCAGCGTCGAGCCCTTTCGGCGACTGACCAGTCGACTGCAGCGTGCCATCCGTCAGAGTCCCCCGGCATCGGGCTCAACCGTCAACTGCGCTTGGGGGCTCTCTTGCCGCTGAAGGGAAACGCCGCCGTTGATCATCGGTAACGACGGCGCAACAACCGACGGGCTGCAGACGGAAGCCGGCCGCCGACAAGGGCAGGGGCCGGGCATCCTGCCCGGCCCCTGCGGTCGCT
>VGFB01000187.1 GCA_016869015.1 Armatimonadota bacterium | reverse complement strand
CCCTGATCCCGTGCCGCTCGCAGCGGTCCAGGAAGTCCAGCTGGTCCCGGTACGCGTAAGGCGCGTCGGCGTCGGGCGGCACCAGCGCATGATAGGCGCTGATGGCGTTGAGGCCGATCGACTCCATCCACGCGAGATCGCGCTCCACGATCTCGGGGTCGTAGCACTCGCGCGCGAACTGGTTCAGGTGCGCGTAGCCGCCCATCCACGTCGGCCGGTAGTTGATGCCCTTGAAGTACCACGGCCTCCCGTGCAGAACGAACTGGCCGCCCTCGACGCGGACGAAGTCGTCGGGCGACGCCGGCTTGCGCTCCTGCACGACCAGGTCATGGGTGATTCGGTCGAGGATCCGGCCGCCCTCACGGAGCGTCACCGTCACGCCCCGGGGGCCGGGGACGGTAGGGGCGGGGAGGCGCCAAGTAGCGGTGGCACGCCGACCGGGCTGCAGGCATCCCGTCCACGTGTTCCCCACAACGCCCTCCGCGCCCATCCCGACACCGGTGCGGACCTCCAACAGGAGGGTGATCTCGCGGGGCGCGCGTCCGGCATTCAGCACCTCGGCGCCGAAGGTCAGGCGCTCACCGGGCTCGCAGGAGAAGACCGGCGCGCCGCCTTCGAGCAGGAAGCAGCCGCGCGTCATGGCGGCGGCGGTGTCCAGCACTGCGCGCCTGAGGGTCTCGTTGCGGAGGGCTTGCTGCGGATCGGAGATGGCGAGGGTGGCCCAGATGGCGTCCGGACTGACCGAATCGCCGACCATCAGGGACAGCAGCGCGCCGCGATGCGTGCCGTCCGGATCGCGTTCCTCCAGGAGCGGAATCCAGCGCCACGAACGCTCGCGGTCGAAGCCCCGGCCGCGCTCGCGCCAGACCGGTGAGTAGGCTTCTTCGGAGTAGCTCAGCGAGGTTCCTTGAGGGATCACGGCCTGTTCAGTCCCCCCCTGCAATCGCAGGGGGGTCTTGAGCGGGAAGAGCATGTACGAGGGCGACAGGGCCTCCACCGAGGGGAGGGCGAAGTCCGCGACTTCGCCCTCGGGGCTTGCCGCCGTGCCGAGCCCCCGGACCCAGACCGTGTGCCGCCCGGGCTGGACCTTGGGCGTGTGGCTGCCGGAGAGCGCGAGGGTCAGGCTTTGCGCGTTCTCCGGGTGTAACAGGTCCCCCGGCGCGCCGCGATTTCCTGGTGAGTCCTGCCAGTAGGGGAAGTCCTGCGGCCTCAGCGCGTAGGAGCGCCAGTCCGTGGATAGCGGCACTGCAGCGATCCAGCGAGAGCCGTCCTCCTCGCGTATCTCGAGGCTGAGCTGAGGCGTGCTCTCATCGCCGCGCGCCTGGAAGGTCAGCAAGGCCCGGTCCGGCCCAAACGCGCCGGGGATGTCGGCCCGGAAACCGTCCCACCCATCGAGGTCGATGGTCAGCTTCCAGGCGCCCTCCCCTTCCTCCGGGGCGGGCGCAATGCTCGAGGGCTTTTCGGGGTACCGCGCGGTCCTCTGCCAGGCCGTCGGGACGATCTTGATCGGCACAGGCTGCAGCTCCCCGATCACTGCCTGGCCGTAGGCCCCCTCGGTGACCCAGCCCTGGGGGGTGTGGGCGAGCACTTCAGCGAACGCCGGCGCCCCAACGGCGATGACCTTCCCCGAGGAACGCAGGGTCTCCGTCATCGCGTCTCGTGCCTGCGTCGGCAGGCGTGTGGCGTCCGCCAACACCAGCAGGTCGAGGTCTCCGAGCGGGAGCGGACCGCGCAGCAGATCGCTCCAGGTCAACGCCAGGACGCCGTAGCCTTCAGCCGCGAACGCCTTCGCCCACGAGGCCGTCAGCTTTCCGGACTCGTCCCCCAACACACCAACCGTCCCGGCAGGGCCTGAGGGGAGTTCCCAGCCCTCCGGCTGCGGCGAGAGCCGCCCCTCGGCCGTGAACTTGTGAAAGACACCCGACAGGGCCGTCGTCGTCAGGGCGGGCCGACCGCGCTTCACCGCACGGCCGGTCTCCAGACCGTACGTCCGCCGCCAGAAGCGCCCGGTCTCGGGGTCGGTCACAGTGCCTACGAGCGCGGTCGACGAAAGCGTCAACTCGAGCACGTACTCCTGCCCCGGTTCCCAGGTCCCAAGGTCGCCGGCGTTCTGCACCGGAAGCCGCGTCGTCGAGTCCGCCGGAGCGATCTGTGCCTGATGGACTCCCGCCAGCATCTCCACCAGCTCGAAGTACCGCTTGCCCTCGGGGCTCTCGACCAGGATCAGCTGCCAGTGATTGCCTTCATCGAGGAAGAGCGCGAGCCCCGCGAAGGCGTAGCTGTTGCCGACGCGCTTCCCCGGCGTCAGGCGAGCGCCAAGCGCCGCCTCGGCCACGTCAGACGTCCTCGCGACCAGCCGGGCTGCCGCGGCAGGCGCCGTGAACCGCATGGCGCCCGCCTCCAACGTCCAGCACCGGGGGCCCCAGCGCTCGTAGGTGAGGGCCTCGGAGAAGTCGTCACGCCAGAGGGCATCCGCATGCCCCGGACCGGCCAAGGCGACAGCCAACGCCGCGATCCATGACATGACACGTCTCCCCCGCGATCGGCTTTCAGTACGCCTTTGCGAACACCACACGTTGCGTCGCAGGCTTGCCGCAGGCGATGCAGGGCCCCTCGCCGTGCTCCCGGCTGTCAAACGGGATGCAGCGGATGCTCACCGAGAGCTCGTCGTTGGCCTGCGCCTCGCAGGCCGCCTCACCACACCAGCGAGAGAGCGCGAAGCCTCCGTGGATCTCGGGCTTCTCGGCGTTCTGGGGGGTGAAGAAGGCCGCGAACTCGGCGGCCTCGTCGATCTCGCGCATGTTCGCGTCCCGGAAGGCCTGTGCGCGCGAGAAAAGGCCACGCTGGATCTGGTCGAGCATTCCCGCGAGGCTGGAGACGAACTCCTCGCGGCCGAGGTTGACGCGCTCCTTCCGATCACGGTCGCGGCGGCCCACAAAGACCGCGTTGTTGGTCAGATCGCGCGGGCCCACCTCGGCCACCACCGGCGCTCCCTTCTTGATCCAATCCCAGCCCTTCTCCCCCGCGTTCAGCTCCCGGCGATCGATCAGCACGCTCACCGGGCGGCCGTCGTACTGTTGCGCGCGGAGGTCATCCGCGAGGCTCTCGCAGTATGGCAGCACGGTCTCGCGGTCTTCGTCCTTGCGCAGGATCGGGAGGATCACGACCTGCTGGGGCGCCAGCCGCGGCGGCAGGATGAGGCCGTTGTCGTCCCCGTGCGTCATGATCAGACCGCCTACGAGGCGCGTCGAGACACCCCAGGAGGTGGTCCAGGCGTACTCCTCGACCCCCTCGCGGGACTGGAACTTGATCCCCGATGCCTGCGCGAAGTTCTGGCCCAGGAAGTGGCTCGTGCCGGCTTGCAGGGCCTTGCGGTCCTGCATCATGGCCTCGATGCAATAGGTGCTCACAGCCCCGGGGAAACGCTCGCCGGGGCTCTTCTCGCCGGTCAGGACCGGGATGGCCAGGTAGTCCTCAGCGAAGGAGCGGTAGACTTCCAGCATCTGGAGCGTCTCCTCGATCGCCTCGCTCTCCGTCTCATGGGCGGTGTGGCCCTCCTGCCAGAGGAACTCGGTCGTGCGAAGAAACAGGCGCGGCCGCAGCTCCCACCGCACCACGTTGGCCCACTGGTTGATGAGCACAGGCAGATCGCGGTAGCTCTGGATCCACTTCGCATAGGCGGCGCCGATGATCGTCTCGGACGTCGGCCGCACCACCAACGGCATCTCCAGCTCACCATCGGGCTGCAGGCGCCCGTCGATCGCCGTCAGCCGGTGGTGCGTTACGACGGCACACTCCTTCGCAAACCCCTCGACGTGCTGCGCTTCCTGCTCAAGGTAGCTGAGGGGGATGAACAGCGGGAAGTAGGCGTTCACATGCCCCGTGGCCTTCAGCATCGCGTCGAGGCTACGTTGGATGTTCTCCCACAGAGCGTAGCCCCACGGCTTGATGACCATGCATCCGCGGACCGGGCTGGCCTCGGCCAGGTCGGCGGCGCGGATGACGGCCTGATACCACTCGGGGTAATCGTCGGCGCGAGTGGGGGTGATGGCGGTCTGGCTCATGGAGTCCTCCCGTGGCGGTGAAGCGGCAACGGCCGGTGGCGGTTGGTGGTGCGCAGCAGACAGCTCGGAGAACGGCACTTGGGCCTCGCGGGTGAACTCACCTTCTTGCCGTGAACGGCCCCTTCCGGTACCAGACGAGGTCCTCGGGGACGCGGCAGCGAAGGCACCTGCCGCCGGAACCCGCCACGAGGCCCGGAGGCATCGAGAGGCGTGCGGCAGACCCCACGTACCCTACACGTGCTGGTCGCGGCGATTGTCCTGCTGATTGCCGTCGAGGCCCTGCTGGTTCTGTACGTCGATCGCGGTGTGGGGTTGTGGGCCCTGAGCGTGTACCAGACGGATGCGGCCGACTACCTCGGCGGCGCGGGGGTGCCTCTGGGCGGTCCGCTGCCCTACCTCGCGGCGATCCTCCTGGCCCTCTGGGCGGCGCGACGCTACCGTTGGGCGATGGGTCGCCGCGTGGCGTTCGCGTTGCCGCTCGTCTTCGCTCTCAGCGGTCTCGGCAGTTACGCGGTCAAGGCCGCGGTGGGACGTCCCCGACCGTTCATGCTGGAACAGCCCCCCCCGACGTTCAACAGCACTTGGGAGCGCCGGCTCGACCGGCGCTACCACTCCTTCCCTTCCTCCGATGTGATGGTGGCGGCCGGGTTGGCGACCGTGCTGTTCTTGATGCTCGAGCGCGGGCGCGCGCGCTACGCGGTCTTCGCCATCCCCGTGTACTCGGCGTTCGGGCGCATCATCATCGCGCGCCACTACCCGTCTGACTGCCTGGCGGCGGTGATGCTGGGGATCGCGGCGACGTGGCTTCTGTGGCGGCTGCAGGAGCGCCTCTCCGCGGCCGCTCGAGCAGCACGTACTGGCGGGCCTGAGCCGTCTCCCGAAGGCCCAGGGCCTCCAGCTCCCCCGCCCTTCGGCGAGGCGCGATGACCCAGGCGCCCGGCTGTCGGATCGCCAGCTGCAGCGTCTCCTCCGCCGTCCGGCTCCCCGCCTCAACCACGTTCCTTTGGGCGTAGAACACGACCGTCGAGGTCTGGAGGCCATAGGCGATGATCGGCGCCCCGGGCGCGATCCGGTCCCGCGCCACCAGCGCCAACTCCTTGAGACCCTGGTCGCGGGAGAAGGCGATGACCGGCACCGCGACCTGGCCCATGGCGATGGCGGCCAGCAGCGTCGCTCCCAGCACACACCCAACCAGCCGGCTCCCCGCTGCCCTCCTCCAGCCATGCGCGAACAGCGCGGCGCTCGCGATGAAGGCGCCTCCCAGCGCCACCGCGACGGCCTGGATGAGGGGCAGGTTGTCGAGGCCGGCTTGCGACACGAACCTGGCCGCCAGAACGGCGGCCCCGAAGAACGCCGCGCCCAACCCCAGGCCGGCGGCCAGGGCGGCTCCGGCGATCCAGCGGGAACGGTCGGCGGGCGTCGGCCCCTCGGACTCGCGGACCAACAGGTCGGCGATCAACAGCGCCAGGGGCGGATACAGGGCCATGAGATACTGAGACAACTGGGTCGCCGAAGGGGCGAAGAGCGCCAGGATCGCGACCACCCACGCCGCCAGGAAGAGCCTCCAGCGCGCCGACGCATCGCCGCCGCGCGCCGCGCCCCGCTCGCGCCAGGCATCGCGCAACAGACGCGGCAGAAGCAGGCTGACCGGGAAGGCCACCAGCAAGACCACCGGGATCGGCCACAGAATGCCGAGGGCGAGTCCTACAGGGCGGCCGACGGTGTAGCGCTGGAGGTTGTCCGACCCGAAGAAGGTGTCAACGTACTCCCGCCCATAGTGGGCGATCTGCGCCGCGAACCACGGGGCCGCCACCAGGAGCGCGAGGGCGAGTGCCGAATATGGGCCCGCGCGGCCAAGCCCCCGCCGCCACGACCCGCTGAGGACCACGTACAGCAGATAGGCCCCCGCCGGCACGACGATGCCCACCGGGCCCTTCGTGAGCGCCGCCAGGCCCAGACACGCCCCGCTGACCGCGTACCAGGCCGCCCCTCCTCGCTCCGCCTCCAGCCCGCGGAAGGCCGCCGCCAGCGCCCCGGCGCTCAGAAGCGTAAGGAGGGGATCGGTCACCGCCGCCCGGCCCCAGCCGTGGGTCTGCGGTAAGGCCAACCACACGGCGACGGCGAGCCAGGCCGTCTGCTCCCCGCAGAAGCGGCGTGCGAGGGGAAACAGCACCAGCCCCGTCCCGATGGTCGCCAGCAGCGAGGGGAGGCGCGCGGCGAACTCGTTCACGCCGAAGATCGCGTAGGAGCCGACTTGCAGCCAGTTGAACAGCGGAGGTTTGGCGTGACGAGGGCGACCGTTGAACTGCGGATAGACCCAGTCGCCGGTGACGAGCATCTGCCGCGAACACTCGGCGAACCGAGGCTCGTCGGCATCCATCAGGGGCATCACGGCCATCCAGGGAACCGCCGCCAGCACGCTGAGGACAATGGCGCCTACAGCCCACGCCTTCGGCCACGGCGCGGAGCCCGCTGGGTCCATGGGCCGTGGTTCCGCCATCGCAGGCCTCAGCGCTCTACGACCCAGATGTTGCGGAAGCGCAGCCGGTTCCCGTGGTCCTGCAGCAGCAACCCGCCTGCCTCGCCCAACCCGCCCGGCGTGCTCGGCACGGTGATCTCCACGTCATCATGGATCAGCACCCCGTTGTGGTAGACGGTCATGCGGGGGTTCTCCCGGTTCCCCGCCGCATCGACGCGCTCCGCGCGGAACTCCACGTCGTACGTCTGCCACTGCAGCGGAGGGGCGCACATGTTGACGTCCGGCGCCTTCACGCTGTACATGCCGCCGCACTCGTTGTCGCGCCCCTCGAGGCCGTAGCTGTCGAGCACCTGGACCTCGTAGCGCCCCTGCAGGTAGACCCCGCTGTTTCCCCGGCCCTGCCCGCGAGCGTCGGGCTCGAAAGGCGTGCGGAACTCCAGGTGAAGCTCATGGTCGCCGAAGGTGCGCTTCGTGATGAGCGACCCGCTGCCCGGCGTCACCTCCATCGCGTCCTCCTCGACCAACTCCCACTGGTACTTCTGCTCCGGCCGATCGTTCACGAGTTCCCAGTCCACCATCGCAGTCGGGTCCTCAGGCGGGAAGGCCACGTCGAACAGCTCACCGTTGCGCTTCCCCTCCTGGGTGTAGGGCCCCGAGAGCTCCCACGTCACGACGGTCCCCGCGCTGCCCCCCTGCACGGCGCTCAGTTCCACCCCTGGTCCGAGCGTCGGCAGCGGATCGAAGACGAGGCCCCCAATGTCCGTGCCATCCCGAGCCACGATGCGGGCGCATGCCCCC
>VGFB01000186.1 GCA_016869015.1 Armatimonadota bacterium | reverse complement strand
GTCGTTCGGCGTATCACCCGCGACCTTCAGGAAGGCCTGCGAGTCCGTCACCACAATCGACGGCGGACGGTTCAGCCGGTCGAGCGCATCCCGCAGCTCCCGCTCCTTCACAATCATGCAGTACGCGTCGTTGTCGAGCACGTCGCGGATCGCGTTCACCTGCGGGAGGATCAACCGGCCCTTCGGCGCCTCCAGGTCGATCGGCACCACCAGCACCGCCAGCTCGCCCGCCGGGACCAGATCGCCCAGGATCGAGGGTGCGTTGATGAAGTCCTCCGGCGCGGAGCGGATCAGCGCCTCACGCAGATCGAGGAGCCCCTCGCCCGTCACCGCCACCGTCCGCACCACCGGCGTCTTCGCCGCCTTGAACCGGTCGAGGAGGGGGATTGGCGGCTCCTCCACGTCCACCTTGTTGAAGACGATGATCGTGGGTGTCTCCCGCGTCTTGAACTCGTGAAGCAGCTCCTCCTCGAACTCGCTCCAGCCGTCGGGGCTCACGATGATGACCGCCAAGTCCGTCCGGTCGAAGATCTGCTTCGTCCGCGCGACGCGCATCTCGCCCAGCGCGCCCACATCATCGATCCCCGCCGTGTCAATGAAGAGCACCGGCCCCAGCGGCAGCAGCTCCATCGGCTTCTCCACCGGATCGGTCGTGGTGCCGGCAATGTCCGACACGATGGAGACATCCTGCCGCGTCAGCGCGTTGAGCAGCGACGACTTGCCGACATTCCTCCGGCCGAACAGCCCAATGTGCAGGCGAAAGCCCTTGGGGGCGGCAAGGCCGCCGGGTCCAGCGTCTCGGGTCTCGGGTCTCATGTGTCGTGCGTGCCGTTCGGTGTCTGAGGTTTGAGGTCTGAAGTCCGGAGTCCGCCGTTGGACCCCAGCCGGTTGACGCTCTCCGGTGAGATCAGCTCATCGAACTCCTCGCCGGTCAGGAGGCCCTGCTCGACGACGAGGTCGCGGACGGGGCGACCTTGGGCCCGGGCGGCGAGGGCGACCTCCTGGGCCGCGTGGTAGCCGATGCGCTCGACGAGGGCGGTCACCGTGGCCGTCGCGCCCTCGATGTGCTCGCGGCAGCGCGCCTCATTCGGCTCGATGCCGACCACGCAGAGCCTGTGGAAGATCGCGCAAGCGCGCCTCAGCAGGTCGAGGCTGTCCAGCAACCTGTCGGCCACGAGGGGCAGGAACTGGTTCAGCTCCAGGTTCCCGAGGGAGCAAGCCATCGTGATCGCCTGGTCGTTGGCCATGACGGTCAGGGCGGCCTGTGAGACGGCTTCCGGGATCACCGGGTTCACCTTGCCGGGCATGATCGAGGAGCCCGCCTGGCGCTCGGGGATGCGCAGGTCGCCGAAGCCCGCGTCGGGCCCCGAACTGAGCAGCCGCAGGTCGGTCGCGACCTTCAGCAGGTTGCTCGCGCAGGCCTTCAGGATGCCGCTGACCTCGACGAACACGTCCGCGTTCTGGGTCGCCTCCACGAGGTTCTCGGCGCGGGCGAGCCCCAGGTTCGTGATGTCCCGCAGATGCTCGACCGCGCGGAAGATGAACTTGCGCGGCGCGGCGAGACCCGTCCCGATGGCGGTGCCGCCCAGGTTCACGACGCGCAGCCGCTCCTCGCACTTGTAGATCCGCCAGCGGTCCCGCGCGAAGGCCTCGGCGTAGGCCGACATCTCGCGGCCTACGGTCATCAGCACGGCGTCCTGCAGCTGCGTTCGGCCCACCTTCACCACGCCCGAGGTCTGCCGCTCCTTGGCCTGGAAGGCCTCCAGCAGCGCGATCACCTCGCGCTCCAGCTCGCGCAGCAGCCGAATCGCCGCGACCTTCAGGGCGGTCGGATAGGTGTCGTTGGTCGACTGGTGGAGGTTCACGTCCCCCAGGGGGCTGATCGAGTCGGAGTCTCCGAGCGGCCGGCCGAGGAGTTGCAGCGCCCGGTTCGCCAGCACCTCGCTCACGTTCATGTTGGTCGAGGTGCCGGCCCCGCCCTGCAGCGCATCGACCACGATGCGCTCATCGAGTAGCCCCTCCATCATCTCGCAGCAAGCCTGCTCGATGGCTCCGGCCTTCGCCTCGTCCCACCAGCCGAGCTCGTGGTTCGTGCGAGCGCAGGCCAGCTTCACGGCGCCGTAGGCGTGGATCAGCGCGGGGTTCACCGGGCGCAGGGAGAGGGGGAAGTTCTCGAGCGCGCGCTCGGTGTGAATGCCGTGCAGCGCGTCGGCGGGCACTTCGCGCTCGCCCAGCAGGTCGTGTTCCGTGCGGTAGTCTGCCATGCTGCTCCGTCAGAGCCCGGGAGTCCGCCCGGCGGCTTGCAGTCGGCGGGGCGAATCGCCCCGTCCGGTCCCGATTTCGCGGCCGAGGGCCAGAATCCCCTCCCGGATGAGCGCGTCTCCCCCGTCCGCCACGGCCTGCGTTCGACCCTTCGAGGGGTAGATGTCGTACATGACCCGGTAGCGAGCAGGGGTCAGGTTCGGCATCACGATGTTCGCGCCGCGTTCGAGCCCCACTTGCCGGCTGGCGTCGCCGCTGACGGTCGCCAGCGCCGTGGTGCTCGGGATGTTGGCCCGCGGGCAGACGAGGCGCGCCAGGGCGACCATCTTGTAGCCCATCAGCTCCGTGTTGGGGACCTGTTGGCCGGAGTCGGCGTTCGGAGTGCGGGGGTCCACGCCGGCGGCGCCCAGCGGCGTGTGCGGGTGAGGGATGTAGGGGCCGATCCCGATCATGTCCAGCGGCAGGTCGCGGAACAGCTCCAGGTCCTGCGCCAGGTCCTCGTACGTCTGGCCCGGCAGCCCGACCATGACCCCGCTGCCGACCTCATAGCCGAGGGCCCGCATCTCGGCCAACTGGGCTACGCGATCGGACCGTCGGCCCGGCAGAGGCGGGTGCAGCCGCTCGTAGAGCGCCCGGTTCGAGGTCTCGAAGCGCAGGAGATAGCGATCCGCGCCGGCCTCGCGCCAGGCGCGTAGCTCCTCGACGCTGCGTTCGCCGAGGCTCAGCGTCACCGCCAGCGGCGTCTCGCGCTTGATGCGCCCGACCACATCGGCCATCCACGGACCGGTGATCTGCGGGTCCTCGCCCGCCTGCATGACCACGGTGCCGTAGCCGCGCTCGACCGCCTCCTGGACGCAGGCGATGATCTCGACCTCCGACATCCGGTATCGCTCGAGGTGGCGGTTGCCCGCGCGGATGCCGCAGTACGCGCACTGGCGCACGCAGTGATTGGACACCTCGATCAGCCCGCGCAGGTGCACCGCGTTGCCCACGTGCTCCCGTCGCGCCCGATCCGCCAACGCCCACAGACCCCGCAGGCGCTTGGGGTCGTCTTCCACGAGCCATCCGATGATCTCGCTACGTTCCATCGCGGTGGGTCGGTCCCAGGTAAGGGGTCTCCGGTGTCGGGTCGTAGGCCGCCAGTCTGACGTCGGAGGTCTGTGGTCTGAAGTCCGCCGGCCTACTCGATGTTCTCGAAGGACCGTCTTCCATTGCGCGGTAGGGTCACCGCGAATGTCGTGCCGGTTGGGCCTGCGTTCGGGTCGGCGTTGGAGGCGACATTGACGTCGCCCCGGTGCATCTTCACGATGCCGTAGGTGACCGCCAGACCGAGGCCCGTCCCCTTCCCCGTCTCCTTGGTGGTGAAGAAGGGCTCGAAGATCTTGCCCAAGTGGTCTTGGGGAATACCCACGCCGGTGTCGGTGACGCTGATGCGCACGTGCGTCTCGTCGCCCTCGCAGCGGACGGTAAGCGTGCCGCCGTCGGGCATCGCGGCGCAGGCGTTGGTCACCAGGTTGGTGAGGACCTGAGTGATCTGGTTCGGATCCAGAGAGGCGACCGGGTTGTCGAGATCGCAGCGCAAGTCGACCTCGACGTTCGCGGGCGCCGGCGAGGTCTGGAGGCAGCGGCTCACGAGCTCGCACGTATTCGTGGGCTGCATGATCACCTTGGACTGCCGCGCGAAGTTGAGCAGGCCCGAGACGATCTTACGACAGCGGTCGGCCTCCTCGGCGATGAGCCGCAGGTCCTCGGTGGCGCCGGCGTTCTTCGGCGCCTCGTCGAGGAGGATGTGGGTGTACATGAGCACGACGCCCAGCGGGTTGTTGAGCTCGTGGGCGATGCCGGCGGCCAGTTGGCCCATGCTGGCGAGCTTCTCGGAGTGCATGAGAGCTTCCTGAGTGCTGGCCAGCTCCTTGAGCGTCCGTCGGAGTTCCTCAATCGTGTACGGCAGGCACATCTCGCTTTCGGCCAGCCCCAGGTGGATCGCGGAGGCGTGCTCGCGGCACGTCTCGTATCCGCACGCCCCGCAGTTGAGCTCGTCGTCGGGCTGCACCTTGCCCATGCGCGCCAGGATGTAGGCCAGCTCATCCCCGGACGGCTCGGCCATGAGCCGCGGCTCGGCCTCGAAGGCACGACTGAGATCGACGCCGGCGAAGCGCTGCATCTCCTGCTGCCACACGTCTTCCGCCACGGTGCGGAGACGCTGGCGGACATAGCGGCTGACCGACGAGCGGCGACTGAACAACGGAGCGTCGCTGCTGATCCCCGAGCCCGTCACGCAGCCGTGGCAGCAGAGAACCTCCAGCAGCTTCGCATCCAGGTCCCCCGTCTCGAACTCCTTGATCGCCTCGACGAAGCTGCTCCGTCCGTCGGCGGCCACGACATCACCCGTCACCAGGTCCTCGCTGATCTCGGCGGCCTGGAGCATCCCGCGGCTGATCGAGAACAGCGCGCCCGCTCCGGCATGCGGCGGGTCGAACTCGCTTGGCTCGACTGTCTCCGGGGTGACGCCGTAGGCGGCGAACAGCTCGCGCAGCTCGATGAACGTGAGCGCGGCCTCGACCTCCCCCAGGAGCTTCTCACTGGCGACCTCGCCCTTCTTGGCGATGCAGGGCCCGATGAAGACGACCTTCACGTCCGCCCCGTGCAGCCCGTGGACTACCCGGGCCATCGCGACCATCGGCGAGACGATGGGCGCCAGACAGGGGACGAGGTCGGCGTGGTAGCGCTCGACATAGCAGACCAGCGCCGGGCAGCTCGTGGCGATGTAGCGGCGGCCGTTCGTGGTCTGCAGCAGCTCGCGGAACGCCTGCGCCACCAGATCGGCGCCAAAGCCCACCTCGCTCACGATCTCGAAACCCAGAGCGCGGACCATCCCGACCAGCTGGCGGTGGTCCAGGTCGGTGAACTCCGCCGGGAAGCTCGGCGCAATGATGGCGGCCGTCCGAGCGCCCGACCCGAGGACCTCACCGACGCGCTCGGCGCTGCTCATCACTCGCTTCGCGCTCTGGCTGCACACCCGCACGCAGTTCCCGCACCCGATGCAGCGCTCCGGGATGACCTCCGCCTGCCCGTCGGTGATGCGGATGGCCTTCGCGGGGCACTCGCGCACGCACGTGTAGCAGACGCGACAGCGCTCCTTGATCGTCGTCACGAGCGGCAGATTGCCGGCGCCTTTCACGGCCGCACCCTCGATCCGTTAGTTCTACGCGGGGAGCATACACCAACCCCCAGCGCTCACAATCCCCCGAACGGGGGAGGTGCAATTCCGCCTTTTGGGTGTGGGCGGCGCCGGAGGGATCGTCTATGGTAGCGCGGGCCGGGCGCCCGATGACGCCCACAGCAGCACCGCCGAGGGACACGCGCATGGCAAGCAGCGACACGGTCACGCGGATCGCGAGTCGTTATCCCCAGGCGCACCGCGACGCCCTGATTCCCATTCTGCAGGAAGTCCAGGAGTCGGACGGATACCTCTCCCGGGAGACGATCGTCGGGATTGCCCGCCACCTGAACCTGCCCGCCAGCAAGGTCTACGGCGTGGCGACCTTCTACAACCAGTTTCGCTTCCAGCCCAAGGGGCGCTTTCACATCCAGGTCTGCCGCGGCACGGCCTGTCACGTCAAGGGCTCAGCCGGGGTCCTCGAGGCCATTCAGCGGGGGCTGGAGGTCATGCCGGGCCAGACGACCCGCGACGGCCTCTTCAGCCTGGAGGTCGTGGCCTGCGTCGGCGCCTGCGGCCTTTCCCCGGTCATCACCGTGAACGGCGAGGTCCACGCCGGGATGACGCCCGAACGCACCAAGAAGCTCATCGCGTCCCACATCAAAGAGGCCGACCAGAATGGATCACGGGACTGAGGCCCCGCCACCCACCGGGGCATTCTCCGCCGCCGATCTGCCGCACCTGCTGAATGGAACGGACGCAGGCAACGGCCGGTACCGCGAGACGCTGAGCCGGCTCCGTCGCGAGGAACTCGACCGGCCGGCGATCTTCGTCGGCGCCGGCACGTGCGGCCTGGGGGCCGGGGCCGCAGCGACGCTGCGAACCGTCCGTGACTACCTCGCCGAACACCACCTCGCCGCCGACGTCGTCGAGGTGGGCTGCATCGGCATGTGCGTGTCCGAGCCGATGGTGGATGTGCAGCTCCCCGGCCGGACACGCCTCTGCTTCGCCGGTATCACCGGGGACAAGGTCGGCGACCTTCTCGATGCCGCGCTCGCCGGCAGTGTCCCCGAGACCGGCGTCCTCGGTCAGCACCGAGCCGAGGGCCTCACGTCGTGGGAGGGCGTTCCGCACTTGGACGAGCACCCCTTCCTGGCGCCGCAGAAGCGGTGGGTGCTCGCGAACTGCGGCCTGATCGACCCTTCGAGCATTGACGAGTACCTCGCGCGAGGCGGCTATCGGGCGCTCTTCCGGGCCCTGACGCAGCTTGGCCCGGGGGAGGTGTGCGATATCGTCGCCCAGAGCGGCCTGCGCGGCCGGGGCGGCGCGGGCTTCCCCACCGGGACCAAGTGGCAGTTCGCGCTGAAGGAAGAGGCGGACCGCAAGTACGTGATCTGCAACGCCGACGAAGGCGATCCGGGCGCCTTCATGGACCGGGCCGTCATCGAGGGCGACCCGCACCGGTTGCTCGAGGGCCTGGCCCTCGCCGCCTATGCCATCGGCGCCTCGAAGGCATACATCTACATCCGGGCCGAGTACCCCCTGGCGATCGAGCGGCTGCAGGAGGCCATCGGCCAGGCGAAGGCGCTGGGCCTCATCGGCGAGCGGATCCTGGAGAGCGACTTCTCGCTGGAGATCGTCATCAAGCAGGGCGCGGGGGCGTTCGTCTGCGGCGAGGAGACGGCGCTCATTCACAGCGTCGAGGGCCGGCGGGGGATGCCCCGCCCCCGACCGCCGTTCCCCGCCCAGGAGGGGCTGTTCGGGAAGCCGACGGTCATCAACAACGTCGAGACCCTCGCGAACGTCGCGGCCATCGTGGCCCACGGCGCGGAGTGGTTCAGCGCCGTCGGCACCGAGAAGAGCAAGGGCACCAAGGTCTTCGCGCTGGCCGGGAAGGTGGCGCGGACGGGGCTGGTCGAGGTGCCGATGGGCACCAAGATCCGCGACATCGTC
>VGFB01000185.1 GCA_016869015.1 Armatimonadota bacterium | reverse complement strand
GACGGTCCTGCGGATACCAGCCTACGCAGGTGGTCCACTCGTTGATCGGCCCTGCGTCCGGCCCGGCCACTCGCAGCTCGAAGTCGTCCCGCTGCTCGCGAAGTCGCCTGCAGGCCTCCGCCAGGACATGATAGCCCTTGAGGCCCTCCGTCCAGAGGCTGGGGAGCAGCACGACCTTGCGCGCCGGGTCGCCGAGGGGCGCGGCGCGCTGCAACCGCTCCAGGTTCACCCCTGGGGTCGCGACGCGGACGAGCGGCGAGTGCGGAGCCAGGCCAGCGGCCAGGAGAGGGTTGTAGACCAGCACCCCGATGGCGTTCGCCAAAGCCTCACGGAGCACGCTCACGTAGGCCTGGCCCGCGTCTGCGCCGCTGATGGTGCGCTCGGCGACATGCAGAGGCCCGCACTTCGACTGGTGGACTTGCAGGCATTGCGCGCACTTGGTGGCGTCGAGCAGGAGGTGATCGCGGCACAGCTCGATCTCGCCGCCCTGGACGATGAAGCGTGCCCCGTTCAGCGGGCACAGCGCCTCCAGCGCCTGGAAGCGCAGGACGTATGGGTGCTCGGAGAGCGCCCGGGCAAGGAAGGGCTTGCAGGTCCAGGAGTCAGTGATGACCACCACATCAGGTGCGAAGCCGGCCACGGCCTGACGGAAGGCCTCTTCGACTTGCGAGCGCGATGGGAGGCTTGAGCCCAGCTCAACCGCGTGGCTCGGAGTACCAAGTTCGTGTGACACGTTACCCACACCGATCGCGGGGATGCGCGCATAGAAGTGCGCGACCTCGTGCTCGGCGGCCCCCAGCGCTCGGACCAGCCCGGCGGTGTCCATGTTGCCGCCGCCCATGGAGGGCCAGTTGAACAACAGGCTCACCACGGCGATCCGCCGAGGTGCCGGCCGGTCCGACTCCTCCGTGCCTGTGGATGCGCGTTGGCGGTCCGCCGGCTTCGGCACACGCTCGGCAATGGAGGGGTATAGCCTAGCCAACTCCTCCGCGCCACCCGGCTCGCCTTCCCACTTGGCGCGGAACCGCCGCCAGTTCTCGTGAAGCATGACCTCGGCATCGACGCCAAGGGTGGCCAGGGTTCGGCTGCCGAAGTGGTGCACGAACACACCCGGAGTGTAGACGAGGCGGTAGCCGGCCCTTCGGGCGCGGAGGCACAGGTCATCGTCGTCGAAGAGCCCGAGGCCATAGCGCTCGTCCAGCAGACCGATGTACTCCAGAACCTCCCGCTTGATGAGCAGGCAGAAGCCGACCAGTCGCCCGGTCTCGGCAACGTGCCCCGCGTGGCTTTGGGTGTACGCTTCGGCCCACTTGTGCATCTCGGCCACGGTTCGGTAGTCGGTCGGTATCTGCTGGGGCCCGCTCACGTTGTTAGAGACCGGGCCAACCATCCCGATGTTGTCATCCTGCCCGGCGACGGCGATGAGGCCGCTCAGCCAACCGTCCGTGACGATTGTGTCGTTATTGAGCAGGACCAGGTAATCTCCGGCTGCCGCCTCGATGCCCTGGTTGCAGGCCTTCACAAACCCCTCGTTCTGCTCGTTGCGGATCACCTTCACCCAGTCGAGGGCGGCCAGGTAGCTCGGGGTCTCATCATCGGAGCCGTTGTCGATGACGATGACCTCATGGTTGGGAGCCGTATGGCGCTGAACGCTCTCCAAGCAGAGCTCCGTGTGCTCCAGCTGGTTCCAGACGGGGATGATGATGGAGGCCGCGCCGGGGGCGGGTGCGTGGGCGCAGGGGCGCGCTGTGACCAGGTACTGCTCTACGAACAACTCCTCGGCATCGCGAGGGGAGCGCGCCTGGAACCCCAGAGCTCCAAGCTGCAGGTTGGGCGGGCGGCCTGCCGCTGCCCACTGCTGGTGCTGCGGATCGAACACCCGCTGGATGCCGGTGATGATGAGACCACATGACCGGAACAGCTCTCTGATCTCAGCGAGAGTGAAGAAGCGCAGGTGACCCTCGTCGAGGATGCCGGCGGGTCGATACTGCCACCTGCCAGCCATCAGGTCGCAGATGACCTGGGCGTTCCGCACGTTGGGGATGCTCGCTACGAGACGGCCATCGACCCGTAGGTGCCGCACCAGCTTGCGGAGCGCGGCCCGGGGGTTCCGCAGGTGCTCCAGAATGTCGCCGCACACGATGCAGTCGAAGTGAGCCTCCGGGAACGGCAGCTCGAGGGCTTCGACGTCGCCGACGATCACCTCGTCCAGCCTCTGTCGTGCCTCCTCGGCCACCTCGGGCACCACCTCTACGCCCACGACGCGGGCTGGCTGCCGCCTCTTGAGTGCCTCGCCCATGCGGCCCGCCCCGCAGCCGACGTCCAGGATAATCCTGGCCTCGCACGGGATCAGTGCGATCAGGTCTGGGCGCGGGAACTGGTAGTACTGAGGGGCACGCTGCTCCGTCGCGGTGCGGCCCCTCGAGGGCAGGCGCGCCATCACCTCGAGGATGCGCTGCATTCGGTGCCGGTAGGTGTGCTTGGCATGGGCCTCCTCCATGCCGCGGCGGGCGATCGCCTCCCGCTCGTCCTCATGTTCCAGGTAGTAGCGGACGCGCTCCAGCAGCTCCCGGTCATCGCGGTACGTCACCAAGTGCTCGCCGTTGCGGAGCAACTCCTCGAGCCCGTTGTCGGCAAGGTCGTTCGTGACCAGCAGACTGCCGCAGGCGACCGCCTCAAAAACGCGCATATTCACATCGTTCAGGATGCTGCGGTTGAAGACGATCCGCGCCCGCGAGTACTCCTGTGCCATCTCCTCCCAGTAGGCACGCCCGACGAAGACGCGCTCGAACTCCTCCTGGAGCAGCTCGACGAGGCGCTTCCGCTCACCGGGGATTAGCGCACCGATGAAGCACACGTCATGGGCCTTGTCGGTGTCGTGGTGGCGATGGAAGCGGGCGTTGCAGGCCAGGGGGAGCCACTCCACGTTTGGGACGCCGTCAGCACGGAGGCGCTGCGCTCCATCCCGCTGGGCCGCGAAGACGTAGTCGAAGTCCTCGGCCTTCGCGCGGTCGCAGTCGTAGCTCAGGTGCGTGTCGATGACCCACCAAGCGCTGGGCCGGAGGGTCGGGGGGAAGCGGTAACGCAGCCCGTCGTCGATGTTCAGGTAGAGGTCGAAGCCGTGGGTGGCGAGGCGGGAAAGCTCGTCGGGGCGGAAGTGCCGGACCTCGCACAACTCTTCGAGGGCGTCGCGGCAGTGTACACCGGTCGTATCGGGCCGCGCCCTATCATCGAAGACCAGTGCCAGTCTCATTGGCTCCCATCTTCACTCGCCAAAGTAGCAGTTCGCCGGGTCTTCCCCGCCTCCTCTTGAACGAATGCGCGATCGTGACATGTATCACGACCCAAGTACCCGACACTCAACCGAAAACGGGCAGGAGGTGGTGAGTACCATGTCGAATGGACAAGAGATGTTCGCCCGAAGCATCGGAATGTCATCGGTCCTGAGGTCTGCCTGTTGGGGTTCCATCCTGGGTGCCGGCCCTTGGTTGCGCGTCTGGTGTGGAGGGTAGGGATGGCGGGGTATTCCGAGACGGTGATGGAGCATTTCCGGCGCCCGCGGAACGTGGGTCGCCTGGAGCCCTGCGACCTCCTCGGCACAGCTGGAACCCCCGGACACGGTCCGTTCATGCAGTTCAGCGTCCGCCTCGAACACGGGCGCGTTACGGAGGTACGGTACCAGACCTTCGGCTGCGGCCCGGCGATCGCGGCCGGCTCGATACTCACGGAGATGGTCTGCGGTCGCCGGCTGGCGGAGACGGGCACGGTCTCACGCGACGAACTGCTCGCCGCTCTCGAGGGCCTGCCGGAAGACAAATGGTACTGCGCCGACCTGGCCGTTGAAGCGTGGCGCGACTTGGTCGCGGCCCGTGGCCGACAGGGAGTCGGGACGGCGAGTCGGTAACGTCGGGAGGAGGGACACCTGAAATGCCCTGCGGCACTCTCGTCCGCATTATCCGCCCTTGTCAGAGCCCGTTGGTTGTCGGCACCCCGGGGGTCGGCTGGGGCGCAGAAGGGCAGGTGGACGGCTCCGGCCGTCCCCCGCTCGCGCGACGACTGGACGGTCCGGACATGGCGGACCCCAACTACTCTGCGGACCGAGGGCAGGCGCGGGTGCCGGAGGACAACCAGGACATGCCGCCCCTCGGGGGGCCGGGGAGCGACCCCTGCGAGGGCGAGGGTTGCCCGCCTGGAGCGCCTCCGGAATACGGATCGGGCAGGGCCCGGGTGAGCCCGTGCCCCACGTGTGTCGGCAGTCGAGAGTCCATTGACCCGTCGTCCAGGAGCACGGTGGTCTCCGGGGGCCTGCCCCCGACCAACGACGAGGACCTCGAGATCGGCTGGACCTACACGTCGGCTGTCCCCTTCCGGTCGAGCAAGCTGGGCTCCCAGTGGGGCGCGTCCGTCTTCAAGGCGGTCATGGCGGTGGGGGACCCGGAGGGCGCCTGGGCCCGGGTGACCACCTGCGGAGGGGGGAACCGACGGTACGACGGCAGCGGGGCCGGACAGTACGATCCCGTGGACGCCGACATCAGCACGACCCTCACCAAGAACCTGGACGACACATGGACCGAGCGTACGATCTGGGGACGCCAGTGGGACTACGACAGCGGCGGAAATCTGATCACCTACACCGACCGTCGGGGACGGGTCTACACCCATGCGTATGACGGGTCGGGGCGGCTGGAGACCGTGACCGGTCCCAACGCGCGGGCTCACACCTTCACCTACGATGCGAATGGGTGGCTCGCCGGCATCGAGGATCCGGCGGGTCGCGAGACGGCCTTCACTCACGGTGCGAACGGGCAGCTGCTTTCCGTCACGACGCCGAACCTGTGCATCACGAGTTACACCTATGAGACGTCTGGGTGGCCCGCGGGCGCCCTGACCAGCATCACCTCCCCTGAGGGCCACACCCGGACAATCGTCTACGACGGAGCAAGCAGCACCCCCATCGCCACCATCGACGCGGAGGGGCAGCGCACGACCTTCACATACGCCGACAGCAATACGAGCGCGATCACGGACGCCTTGGGCCACATCTGGACCACGACGTACTCCAACGGCCGGAAGCTCACTACGGTCGACCCTCTGGGCCAGACCACCTCGTTTGCCTACGATGCCAACGGGCGGACGGAGTCGGTGACCGACGCGACGGGCGCGCGGGTGACGTACACGTACAACGCGTCGTCTGGAACGCTGGCGACCGAGACGAACCCGCTGGGCAAGGTGACCAGCTACACCTACGACGCGAACAACTTCGTGACCGGCGTGGTCGATCCGCTGGGGCATCGGGTCACCTACACCAACGACGCGAACGGCAACCGGCTGACGATGCAGGACCCCCTCGGCAACGTGACGACGTACACGTACACAACCGACGGCCTCGTCGAGACCATCGAGGACCCCCTCGGCAACGTCACCAGCTACACCTACAACGCCGAGCGTCAGATCGAGACCGTCGAGGACCCGCTCGGTCAGGTAACCACGTACACATACGATGCCTACGGCAACCGCAGCGGCGTTGAGAACCCGCTGGGGAGCGTCTCCACGACGACCTACGACGCGATGAACCGGATGACGGGCACCGAGGATGCGCTGGGGAACCGCGTCACGTACACCTACGACAACCTCGGGAATGTGCGCACGATCACGGACCCCTTGGGCGCGGTCACGACCCATGCGTACAACTCGCGCGGTCTGCTCGAGACGCTGACGGACGCGCTCGGCAACATGACCACCTACAGCTACGACCTCGCCGACCGACAGGTCGCGGTAACCGATCCCCTCGGCGAGATCACGACGACGGTCTACGACGCGGCCGGGCGGGTGATCGCGGCCGAGAACCCGTTGGGGCAGACGACGACGTTCTCCTACGATGCGGCCGGGCGTCGCCGGACCGTGAAGGACGCGCGTGGGTACGTAACGACGTTCACGCATGACCTGGCCGGGCGGCTGATTGAGACGATGGACGCGGTGGGCAATGTGACCACGCTTGTGTACGATGACGCGGGACAACCCATCGCCACCGTGGATCCGCTGGGCAATCGCACGACGACGCTCTACGACGGGGCCGGGCGGGTGATCGCGACTGAGAACCCGTTGGGTCAGCGCACGACGTACGCCTACGATGCGCGCGGGAGCCGGACGGCGGTCACGGATGCCGGCGGCGCGATCACGACGCACGCATACGATGCGGCCGGCCGCCTGTCGGCGAGCGTCGACCCGGCGGGCTACCGAACGACCACCGTGTACGACGCGGCGGGCCGGGTGCAGGCCCTGGCGCAGCCGGAGGGGCGGCGGACGACCTACGCGTACGATGCCGCCGGGCGGCGGATCGCGGTGCAGGACGGGACCGGGCAGCTGACGACGACGGTCTACGACGCCGCGAGCCGCGTGGAGGCGACGGTCGATGCGCTGGACTATCGCACGACGCATGTGTACGACGCGGTCGGGCGCCGGACGGCGGTCGTCGATGCGCAAGGGAACCGGACAACGACCGCATACGATGCCGCGAGTCATCCGACGGTGTTGGTGGATGCGCTCGGGCAGCGGACGACGCAGGGGTACGATGTGGTGGGGCGGCTGCACACGATCCGGGACGCGCGGGGCAACCTGACGACGCTATGGTACGATGGCGTGGGGCGCCCGCGGGTGACGGTGGACGCGCTGGGCCACCGGACGACGAACGTGTACGATGGGGCGGGGCGGCGAACGCGGGTGGAGAATGCGCGGGGCTATCGGACGACGTACGTCTACGACGATGCGGGGCGGCAGACGGCGGAGGTGGACGGTCTGGGTCGGCGGACGAGCCTGAGCTACGATGCGGCGGGGCGGGTGCGGACGCGGACGGATGCGCGGGGGTATGTGACGACGTACAGCTACGACGCGGTGGGTCGGGTGACGGGTCAGGTGTATCCGGACGGGAGCCGGGTGACGCAGGTGTATGATGCGCGGGGGTTGCGAGTGGCGCTGCAGGATGGCTCGGGAACGACGACCTATACGTACGACGGAGCGCGGCGGGCGCGGACGGTGGAGGTGGCGGGTCGCGGGCCGCTGACGTACAGCTACGACGCGGCGGACCGGCTGGTCGGGATCGTGGACTACGACGGCGGGGCGAACACGTATGCCTATGACGCGCGGAACGGGCTGACGAGTCTGGTCAACCCGCTGGGCGAGCGGACGACGTATCAGTACGACCCGGTGGGTCGGGTGACGACGCAGACGTATGCGAACGGGTCGACGGCGCGGCACGCGTACAACGCGGCGGGGTGGGTGACGCAGGTGGCGCATCGGAAGTCGGATGCGTCGGTGCTGGAGACCTTCGATTACACGTACGACGCGGTCGGCAATCCGACGCAGCTCGCGGAGGCGAGCGGG